>DATMHB010000068.1:0-4058 GCA_035555175.1 Flavisolibacter sp.
ATACGATATTCTGGGCAAGGCCGATGAAGACGAGCAGAATACTATAGAGCAGGAGGGCGTTGGTCGCAATCTTTTTGCTGCCGAATTTGGTAACCAGCCAACCTGAAAACGGAAGCCCGATCATTGAACCGACGGGAAGTGCAAAAAGCACCATGCCCAGCGAAGCGTCAGATAAACTGAGGCTTTGCTGAATGCTCGGAATTCTCGAAGCCCAGGAGGCAAAACAGATGCCCTGAAGGAAGAAGAGTGCACTTACGGCGAGACGATAAGCTCTTCTGGGTTCATGCACCGATAATACAAAATCATTCATGCTTTCATTTTTAGTTATGTATTGCCGATAGTCCGATCCATATAGCGGCAATTCAGAACTAAGAAGAATCCCTTAGAGGGAAACCTGCAATGTGTACTAGGTACACAAATATAGGACCATAATTTCAATTCTCAGCGTGCTGCCCTGATCCTTAATGCATTCAGCATGCCGAAGTTGATACGGATTAACTTCTATGTCAGAAGTGCGGTATCGCCCGGTGGTTAAAACGCCACAATTGGCAAGGGCAGATGAAAGCTCATCTCAATTGAAGCCATCTGCGCCCGATGCTTAGCAGACTAGTCTCAATTCACTATTTTTAAATTCTAACCTCAGTAATGGAGCGAAGGAAATTTCTGAAAACTACCGGCGCCGCCGGTCTGCTCGCACTCATGCGTCCATCCGGAATCCTTACCTCTTTTGCGCGCCCGCCACTCTCTGATCCCTCACATGTATTTCTTCATCCTCCGCATAATGCACTACCCCAGACGCTTTGGTTCTGGATGAATGGACACGTTTCAAAGCAAGGTATCACCCTTGACCTCGAAGCCATGAAACGCGCAGGCCTCGGCGGTGTATTTAATTTTGATGCGGGCACAGGAATTCCCATAGGACCTGTTGCCTATCTCAGTGCTGAGTGGATCGCCCTCAAGAAACACGCCATCATGGAATGTGCGCGCCTCGGCCTGGATTTCACCATGCACAATTGTCCCGGATGGTCTTCGAGCGGAGGTCCGTGGATCACGACTGAATTATCCATGCAGCAATTCACATGGAGTGAAGCTGTGACATCAGGAGGAAAGCCCATTCGGATCCGGATGCCGAAGCCATTTCACAAGCTTAACTATTATCGCGACGTTGCACTTCTTGCATTTCCGTGCCTCGCGGGCGAAGAACAGTACAATGATCTTCGCGTTCTGGTCAACGGAACGGAAGTCGATAAAAAATTGTTGACCGGTGAGGAAGGAGAGGGACTTGCCATTACACCGCGTCAGAACGGGGGAGGCCGTCTCGATCTTCAATTCAAATTTCCTTTTGCCGCGCGATCAGTAACTTTTCTCGTTTCCTCACTGCAGGAAGGAATGATTGACGGCAGAAGGACCTCAGTACTGCTGGAGGCATCGGATGATGGAATGGAATTTCAGGCCGTGGCTACTATAAATACGGGTAGTGAATACGAGCTCTCGCTCGGAAATAAATTCATCACCTTCGACCTGCCACTCACAACCGCAAGGTTCTTCAGGCTCAATTGTTCCGAACCGAGAAGAATTTCGCAATTCAGATTGTCCTCGATCGTCCGTCTCAAAAACTTTCTTGAAAAAACGGGAGCGAGGTATATGTTCGGCGGCGAAAAAATTTCGGTTGTACTGGACCGTGAGATGGAAGGCACTGCGGATCCTTCTGTCATCCTTCTTGATCAGGTGCACGATCTTACCGGGCAAATGAACGCCGGAGGATGGGTGGAATGGTTAGCTCCACCGGGCAATTGGACATTGCTGAGGATCGGGTATACGCCAACAGGAAGCATAACGAAGGCAGCACCGGCGACCGGTGTTGGATTGGAATGCGACAAGTTCAACGCTGCGGCCATCGATTTTCATTTTAAGAAAATGATAGAGCGCCTTCTTCCCGTAATGAAGCAATTGCCGCCGTCAACGCGGATGGGATTGGAAATAGATAGTTATGAGGCCGGGCCTCAAACCTGGACGGAAAACTTCCCTGAGGCTTTTAAACAATACCGGAAGTATGATATGATCCGCTATTTGCCTGCGCTCACCGGGCGTGTTCTTCAAAACAATGATATCACTGAAAGGTTTCTTTGGGATTTCCGGCGCACGCAGGCCGATCTTATCGCAGATAATTATTACGGAAGGTTTCACCAACTCTGCAGGGAACACGCAGTGGATGCTTATGTAGAACCTTATGATAAAGGACCCTTCGAAGAAATGCAGATCGGGGCAAGATCCGGTTCGGTCATGGGTGAGTTCTGGAACGGGCTCTCATCTATTCTGCAGGGCAATTATGCGATCCGCAGAACCACAAAGCTGGCTGCTTCCATTTCGCATATCAATGGCTTTTCAATCACGGGCGCCGAGGCGTTTACGAGCGAACCCGGTTCTGCCAAATGGCAGGAGTATCCCTTCGCGCTGAAAGGCCTTGGAGACAGAATGTTTTGCAGGGGCATCAACCGCATGGTGATGCACCGGTTCGCCCATCAGCCGCATCCTTCCGCGGCGCCCGGTATGACAATGGGTCCGTGGGGTATTCAATTCGACCGTACAAATACCTGGTTTGAAAAAGGCAAGGCGTGGATGAAGTATCTCTCCCGATCCCAGGCGCTTCTGCAACAAGGCGTGTTCGTGGCTGACCTCCTTTACTTTACAGGCGAAGAAGTCAATATTTACACGCGCGTGGAAAGGGAGGATATTGTTCCTTCACCACCGAAAGGCTTTGACTATGACGTGATCAATGCCGAAGGCATCCTGAAAGATCTCCGCATTGAAAATGGAAAAATTGTTTTATCAGTAGGCATGACATACCGCGTGCTTGTGCTGCAGGATTTCGGCGGCATTAGCTTATCGCTGCTGAAACAGTTATACGGGTTGGTTAGGCAAGGAATGATACTTGTAGGAAAAAGGCCGGAACATTCGTTGGGCCTTACAGATTACAGGAACGATGATGAGGAATTTCAAAAATTGGCGGGACAACTTTGGGCCAATAGCACTGTAAGAACCGAAGTGGGGGAGGGTGTCGTGTATCCTGTTGGTGATCTGCACTCGGCGATTTCTGATCTCCGCCTTCATCCAGATTTCGCATATACATCAGCGTCAGGCGACGCACCCCTTGAATATATTCACCGGAGAGCAGGTGATGCAGACATTTATTTTCTTTCGAACCAACGCAGAAGTTATGAGTCGCTGGTGTGTAGTTTTCGCGTTGCCGGCAAGCAGCCGGAATTATGGGATGCGGTAACGGGAAAATCGATCCCGCAAAAAGTTTTCAAATCCGTCGATGACCGCACCCGGGTACCGGTTCAACTCGCGCCTTACGGTTCCGTGTTTGTGATCTTCCGTTCCTCTGACCGAGCAGAACAAATCACGTCGATTGAAAAAGATGGACGGATGATCATGGACACCGAAGATTTCATTCCAATGGAGTTGGCACCGCTCCGCACAACCAGCTTTACCATACTGTTTTGGGCCAAGCCTGAGATCGAGGTGATGACAGTACCCAGTACGCACATGGGCAATCTCAAATATCCGTGGACCGAATACTTTGCCGTATATCCTTCGACGCCCGGGCAGGAGTTCAGTCGTGGTACTGATGGATGTGCAGGGGTAGCTGTAGGAAGAAATGGTGTAGTGGTTTGGGAAAATGCCAAGGGGCACCCGCTTCCGGTGCTGACTGCCATTACACCTATTGAAGGGTGGACGCATATCGCCATAGTTTACAGGGAAAGCACTCCATCCATTTATGTCGGAGGCAAAATGGTGAACAAGGGAAAGCAATCGAACAATGACGTTCATCCGCCTTTGTTACCTGCGTCCGGTCCGGGCCAATCGTATTACAACGGAGACAAAACGGAAACTGAATTGATCGGTCGTGCATTAAGCGATGAGGAAATACAAAGCCGTGCGGCCGCCGCTCCTGATTTTTATCAGCCCTCACCATTTGAAGTTGAACCTGTCTGCATCAATGGCACTTCTTCTTTATTGGTACATCACAATGGTCACTACAAAGTCGGTTGGAG
>DATMHB010000069.1:0-2110 GCA_035555175.1 Flavisolibacter sp.
TATAAAATTCCAGTACCGGGATATTTTTTGGATGGGAGGGAGTTATCGCTTTGAAAATGGCTATGCGGCAATGCTTGGCCTTAATGCCGGCAATACTTTCAATGTGGGATATGCTTATGATTTTACAAGAACGGCCCTCAATACGGCATCAAGAGGCACCCATGAGGTCATAATTGGTTTTCTGATCGGCAACCGCTACGGCGATACCTGCCCGCGCAATGTGTGGTAGTTTATAAGCGTACGACCTTCTTTGGACCGCGTAAGGCCTTGATAGTTTCCACCTTCTTTTGCAGCATCAACCTTGATTTGTTGATGTCTTCCACTGATTGGTCGGGAAGCGGCGTTGCGGCAACCTTGCCTTTAACAGAGCAGTCTGCATTCGCCTTGTCCAGCTGGGTAAGAATAGCCGTATAATTTTTTTGAAGACTATCAAGCTCGATAACCGTCAGGGCTTTATCGATGTTATTGTTGATGACGTTCCAATTGATCTTTTCATACTGGGCCTTCATGTTTTGCTGAACGTGCTGCCAGTTCACCGTCTCGTCAAGCGCTTTCAGGTATTCCTGCCTTGCCTTTGCTTTCTCATGGTCGTTCATCGCATCGGCAATTGAATTCTCAACTTCTTTCCACTGCAGTGTGCTCAACACTTTTTTGGTAGCGGCAACAGTGGACTTCACCTTTTCTTTCTGCTCTTTAGTGAGTGATCCGTCCACGTCATCAAAAGCTACATTCATCAGTTGGATGTCGGGTTGAATGGCTTGCATCGCCGGCTCGGACGGTGCATCGATGATCAATTGGCTTTGCGAAGTACCCGCGTGGTCTTTCGGCGTTGCTTTAGCTACCCAGAGGTTTTTCCCATTCGGAACCTCAGGAGCAGTTGAATGAGCAGGACTGGTCCCATCAAAAAGGTTAAATGGCGTATTGATATTATTGAAAGCAAAAGAATAATCAGCGCCTGCCTTTTTCTCTTTTATGATAAGAATGGAATTAAAGACAACGATACAGAAAAGGGCTGCGAGAATTCCTGCAAACTGATTCATCCTGAATCCTTTTTTCTTTTCCATGCCAATTATTTTTTCAATTCTGCTAAGCAAATAGTTTCGTCCTGTAGCACCAAGCGCAAGCACATGGTGATGAACTGATAATTTCTCAAGCGTGAGCAGGGCAGAAGCATAGCCCACCCTATCGTAGCCATATTGCAGCACCAGCTGATCGCAGCAATTCTCACGCTCTTCTTCGATATTTTTCATGAACAGCTTCATGAAGGGGTTGAAGTACAGAATTGTATTGATGATGCTGATGACGAAATTGACCAGGTAGTCGTAACGCCTGATATGAGAGAGCTCGTGAAGCAGGATCGCTTCTACCTGTTGGGTAGAAAGGTTATTCAAAGCCGCGATCGGTAAAAGAATGATCGGCTTCATGTAACCAATGGTGACCGGTGAATTCACCAGCTCAGATAAATAAACAAATACTTTTTTCCTGATTCCAAGCTGGGACGAGATCTTTTGTACAAAAAGACGGTAGTTCAGATCCGCTTTTTGCAAGCCCTCTTTTTTGATCTGTTGAACAAATCGCCAGTTACAGAAAAGCCTGTAGGAAGGGAAGACCAATAATCCGAGATAGGCCACCGACGCAGAGAGCAGGAAGACGCGAAGAAGGTTATCCGACTCGCTGATCGTTTGATTAAAAAAACCGATTGAAGAAATAGAACTATGCTGATAGAAATAAACAAACGAGATAACGAACCAGGCGAAGCCGGAAAAAATAGCAACTGCGGAAAGCTGGTATTTTTTGTGAGGCGATAGTCTGAAAAAATAATTTGCTGCTGAATAAACACACCACAGCAAAGCCATTTGCCAGAAGCTGTTGAGGGTTGCCCATCCTAAAGACTGAAGGAGGTGCGATTGGCTCCAGTTAGCCATGGATTATTGTTTTTTCAGGTTGTTAATTAGTGTTTGGAGCTTCTCCAACTCTTCAGCGGAAACTCTTTGGTCACCGCTACCCAACGCCTGCAAAACCAATTGTGTTGATGAACCGCCAAACAGCGAATCGATCATTTTATCAAGAAGATGTTTTTGTGTTTTTTCCCTGTTCACCGCCGCCTGGT
>DATMHB010000070.1:0-2851 GCA_035555175.1 Flavisolibacter sp.
ATCTGACGGCCGCCATTATCGTTATAGGCTTTATTACACTGATCGGATCTTCAATAGGGTTGATGAATATCATGTTGGTGTCCGTAACCGAAAGAACGAAGGAAGTTGGATTGATCAAGGCCATCGGTGGCAAGAAAAAATCCGTAAGGCAACAGTTCCTGCTCGAAGCCGTACTGATAAGCGTGCTGGGTGCATTCTTTGGTATCGTTCTCGGTGTACTCGTGGGCAATCTGTTTTCGATGGTTTTAAGAACAGGTTTTGTTGTGCCCTGGAAATGGGTGATGTATGGGATTGCGATATGCACCGGTGTTGGTCTGCTGGCAGGTCTTTACCCCGCAGTGAAGGCAGGAAAGCTCAATCCGATCGATGCCTTACGTTACGAGTAAATAACAGGAAATCAACATTCCATAATTAAAAGCTTTTATACAATCAGATAGTGGTAACTTTAAAATCATCGGTATTTGAATTCATCTTTTTTTGGAATAACTATTGAAAAAAACAGAACGGTACAAACATTGAATGTTTTTTTTCAGTAGAATTGTGACCCCGAAAGTTTAAAGATTAAATTAAAAACTAAAAATTACAATCATGGCAGAAACAAGACCGACTGCAAGCACATCTTCATCAGTAAAGGCTACGTCCGTTCAACCAAAGAAAGGTGGCAATGCCATTTCCTGGCTTGCTCCTATTATTTGTATCATAGCCGGTTATTGCATTTGGCGTTTTATCCTGGGAGATGCTGCGGGATTCAACCAGCCTGATTCCGCTGGTGGCTTTTGGCCCAAACACCAAAAACCAAAAGATGGCCTGCACGGTATTTACGAAGGCGGTATCATCGTTCCTCTTTTGATCGGTATGCTGCTAATGGTGATCACCTTTTCGATCGAGCGCCTGCTTACGATCAGCCGCGCCCTTGGTAAAGGTTCTATTGCCGATTTCATTCGCAAAGTTCAATATCACCTTGCTAACCGCAACGTGGATGCTGCACTTGCCGAATGCGACAAGCAGCGCGGATCTGTTGACAATGTGATGAAAGCGGGACTTCGTCGTTACAAAGAAATGATCAGCAACACAGAATTGGACACGGAGCAAAAAGTCATCGCCATTCAAAAAGAAGTGGAAGAAGCTACTGCGCTCGAATTGCCAATGCTTCAAAAGAACCTGGTCTTCCTTTCAACGATCACTTCAGTCGGTACATTGATCGCCCTGCTCGGTACGGTAATGGGTATGATCCGTTCGTTCTCTGCGCTTGGTGAATCAGGCGGTGGCGATGCAACAGCCCTCGCAACAGGTATCTCCGAGGCCCTGTATAATACCGCACTCGGTATCGGTACTTCAGCCCTTGCCCTGATCATGTATAATATTTTCACAACCAAGATCGATAGCATTACTTATGGTATTGATGAGTCAGGATTTACATTAACCCAGTCTTTTGCTTCCTTATACAAATAAGCGGCAAAATCTTTATGGAGTTTTTGAATCAATTGCATCTCAATACAAATCTCAATTTTTTACATGCCAAGTGTTAAAATACCAAGAAAAAGCACAGCCACAGACATGACACCTTTTGTTGATGTGGCTTTTCTGATTCTTTCTTTCTTCATGCTGGCGACCAAGTTCAAACCGCCGGAGCCTGTACAGATCACAACACCCCATTCCGTTTCGTCAGATAAGCTGAAAGAACAGGATGCAGTTTTGATCGAGTTCGATTCAACCGGTAAGGTTTACTTTACCATGAATACGAAGAAATCTGCCGACAATGGTCTGAAGCGTGATCTCATCGATCGGATCGATAAGGCTAAGAACCTCGGCTTGACCGAGTCTGAAAAGGCCAATTTTGTTCTCAATACAACTGTTGGTGTTCCATTTAGTGGAGTGAAGCAATTATTGTCTGTGCCGAGAGAACAAAGGGGGTCGATCAGGCAGCCCGGTATTCCGGTCGATTCAACCAATAATGAGTTAACTGTCTGGATCAATAACGCCATCTTCGCTTTCCAGGGTCATCAGGTGAACTATATGATCAAGGGCGATAACAATGCAAAATATCCTTCCTTCAAGGGAGTGATCGAAGCATTGCGCGCGAATGAGCAGTTCAAATACCAGCTCATCACTGATCCCGAAGGTGCTCCGTATGGAACTGAACTGTATAACCGCAGGCAGCAAGGCAAGAAATAATTCATAATAAAATTTAAAACATATGGCAGACATAGATGTTTCCGGCGGAGATAGTGGCCATAAAAAAGGCCCGGGGGTCAAAAAGGCCAAGAAGCTTTCAACCCGCGTTGACATGACGCCAATGGTGGATCTGGGATTCCTGCTCATTACCTTCTTTATTTTCACTACAACCATGAGCACTCCAGCTACGATGGGTCTGACCATGCCGAAGAAGGAACAGAAAGAAGAAGACCAGACCGAGATCAAAGAATCCGGCGCCCTCACGATCATGCTCGGCAAGGGGAACCAGGTGTACTATTACGAGGGTTTTATCAAGCCCGATGGATCGAATTTCAAAACCAGCAATTTCAACGATATCCGTAAGGTGATCATCGATAAGAAAAAGCAGGTTATGGCCAACCACGTTCATGACGCCGGTTGTCAAAAGATCCAGCAAAAGGCAAAGGATGCAGGTGAAGCCGACTGGCAGAACGCCTGCAGGGACAAGGACTTCGTAGTGGTGATCAAGCCGAATTCAGATGCTACCTATAAGAACACGATAGACATCCTGGATGAAATGACGATCAACAACGTTCAGCGCTTCGCGATGATCGATATCACGGACGATGAGAACAAGCTGATCAAGATTACTGAGACAAACAACAAAATCCAGTGACCTTTTGTGTGGAATAGGTGC
>DATMHB010000071.1:0-4376 GCA_035555175.1 Flavisolibacter sp.
ATGGCGCTGAAGTGCCGATCCTCGATGGAAGCTCCGAGCCATTTATTGAAACCATCCAGCAAGCCGGTGTGAAACAGCAGGAAGCACAGAAGATCTTTTATACCCTTCAACATAATATCACCTTCACCGATGAGAACAAGAAGGTGGAGATGGTTGCCCTTCCTTACGACAGCTACCGTATTAATACGCTTATCGATTTCAACTCGCCCGTACTCGGCACACAACACGCAGCCCTGAAAAATATCACACAATTCAATGAAGAGATCGCGCCGTGCCGCACGTTTTGTTTTTTTCACGAGCTTGAATACCTCATTGATCATAACCTGATCCGTGGCGGCGATATCAATAATGCGATCGTCGTGGTGGATAAGGCCGTAACGGACGACCAGGTGAAGCGTATCTCCAAAGTTTTTAAGAAAGAAAATGTAAAAGTGAACGAAGGTGGCATCCTCAATAACCTGGACCTCCGCTTTCCCAATGAACCGGCGCGGCACAAGCTCCTTGATGTTGTAGGCGATCTCGCACTGGTCGGAATCCCGTTCAAAGCGCATATCATTGCCAACAGGCCGGGTCACTCGAGCAATATCGCCTTTGCCAAAAAGATCAAGGAGCACCTGAAGAAATTCAAACATAAACAGCAGATCCCCGAATACGATCCTTCACAACCGCCGGTATTCGATGTGCACGCTATTGAAAAAAAGTTACCCCACCGCTATCCCTTTTTACTGATCGACAAAGTGATTCACCTCAGTGAAAAACAAGTAGTGGCCATCAAGAACGTAACCTACAATGAGCAGTTCTTCCAGGGGCATTTTCCCGGCAACTGCGTTATGCCTGGCGTTTTGCAGGTAGAGGCCCTCGCTCAAACCGGAGGGATACTGACGATACCAGATGATCCGGATCATGACTACGATACTTATTTTCTAAAAATCGATAACTGCAAATTCAAGAACAAGGTGGTTCCGGGCGATACCATGATCCTGAAAATGGAACTCATGAATCCTGTTCGTCGTGGTATTTGTGAAATGAAAGGAACTATTTTTGTCGGCGACAAAATCGTTGCCGAAGCAGATTTAGTGGCACAAATCGTAAAGAAACCCAAAGTAAAACCATGATCTCGTCGCAGGCTTCCATACATCCCAATGCAAAACTCGGTAACAATGTGACTGTCGATCCATTCGCTGTTATTCATGACAAGGTGAAAATTGGCGACGATACACACGTCATGTCGCACGTAACAGTACTACCCAATACTACTATAGGTAATAATTGCCGGATCTTTCCCGGAGCTGTGCTCGGGGCTGTACCGCAGGACCTGAAATTTGTAGGAGAAGAAACCACTGTTGAAATCGGTGATCACACCACCATCAGGGAGTGCGTAACAGTGAACAGGGGAACAAAAGACAAATGGAAAACGATTGTGGGCAGCTACTGTCTCCTCATGGCCTATTCCCACGTGGCGCACGATTGTATCGTCGGCGACCATGTGATCCTTGCCAATGGTGTGCAGCTCGCGGGCCATGTAGAAGTGGGTGATTATGCCATCATAGGAGGACTGTGCGGTGTGCAGCAATTTACGCGCATCGGCAAACATGCATATGTAGGCGGACAAAGCGCTATCCGCAAAGACGTTCCTCCATTTGTGAAGGCAGCGCGCGAACCGATCAGCTATATGGGAATAAATGTTGTGGGCCTCCACCGGAGAAATTTTCCGCACCACCAGATAGAAACCATTTCCCAGATCTATCATCTTCTTTTTGTTGGCAATCATAGCACTACTTCCGGTATCAACCTCGTGAAAGAAAAGGTGGCCGATAGCGAGATCAAATCTGAGATCCTACAGTTCATCCAGGATTCCAAGATCGGCGTCATCAGAAGATTTTCTAAAAACGAGGTGGATGAAGATTAGGCTTTCCAATGCCGGTAAACGATTTAACCGGGAATGGATCTTCAGGAAGGCCGACCTGGAATTCACTGCTTCTTCTTACGCTATTACAGGACCCAATGGCTCGGGAAAATCAACGCTGCTCCAGTGCATCGGAGGGATGCTGCAGTTGAGCGAGGGCAATATGGTACTGGAGAAAAACGGAATGTCCACCACAGAAAATATCCATAGCCATATTTCTTTCTGCGCTCCCTATCTCGACCTGGTTGAAGAGCTGACACTGACAGAGTTCCTGAACTTCCATCGCCAATTCAAAAAATTCCTTCCGGG
Source organism: Flavisolibacter sp. (assembly GCA_035555175.1). GTDB lineage: Bacteria > Bacteroidota > Bacteroidia > Chitinophagales > Chitinophagaceae > Flavisolibacter. The sequence continues at coordinate 2,216 of DATMHB010000071.1, forward strand.
TGCTTCGGCAATTCAGCTTATTGAAGAAATTGGCTTGCAGCCGGCAGCGGCAAAGCAGATCCGTTATTTTTCTTCGGGCATGAAGCAAAGGGTGAAGCTTGCGCAGGCCATTTATTTTGATGCGGACATCGTGTTGCTCGATGAGCCCTGCAGCAACCTCGATACAAAAGGGATAGACCTTTATCACGCACTGATCGAAAAATATTGCAGCGACCGCACCGTGATCGTTTGTTCGAATGATAAAGTAGAATATGATTTTTGCCGTGAGGTCATATCCATCATGAATTATAAATACGAAAACAGTAACCGTATTGGCGTGCAATAAAAAGACCCGGACTTCCGACCAGGCCTTATCACAAGCTACGGATAATGATATTTCAATGCCTTAGTGCGCTGCGCTCAGATCCAGCTTCGACTTCCCCCTGTTGCCTTTCACCATCAACACAAAAGGAATACATAAGAGGAACAGGATCCCGATGTAGAGGAACACATCCATGTAAGAGAGTACGGCCGCCTGTCTCATCACGGCACCCTGCAAGGCTTTATACGCATCCATCTCGGCAATGTTTGGAGGGAACCCTTTAGCAATGAAGGCGCTCCTGTACATAGCAACCTGCGACTGAACGTGTGGATCGAATTTATCCAGATGATTGCCAACGGTGGTCTGGTGCAGAACCGTCTGCCTTGCCATAAATGTTGTGACCAAAGCAACGCCAAAGGAACCACCCAATTGCCGCATCATACCCGTAAACGCAGCGCCTTCGCCGATCTCCCTTCCTTTCAAAGTGCTCAAAGCAAGCGTGGTGATGGGAATAAACAACATACCCATACCAACGCCTCTCACCATCAGCATCCAGAAAAAAGAATCACTGGACGTATCGGGGGTAAGGATTTTATATCCGAAAAAACAAAAGATGGCGAACAGGAACATTCCCAGAGCAACAAGGTATTGCTGGGGCACACCTTTTTGTAATAGCCGGCCGATGATCGGCATCATGAATGCCGTCATCAACGCAGCTGGAACAAGTAAAAGACCCGCCTGTGTTGGCGTCCAATTCAGCAAGGTTTGCGTATACAGCGGAATTATGAATGTAGAACTATACAATCCGAATCCCAGAATGAAGGACAGAATGGTCCCTACCCTAAGATTACTGTTCTTTAAAACCCGCAGATTCACAACAGGATTTCGGAAGGTAAGTTCCCTCCAGATGAAAAAGAAAAAGCCGAAGGTCGCAATAACGGTGAGGATCACGATGGTGGTGTTGTTAAACCAGTCGTCGTCCTGGCCTTTTTCCAAAATGTACTGAAGGCATCCCACGAAGGTGGCCAGCAGTCCGATGCCCAGCCAGTCAACATCACTCATGGAACTTTTCTCTGCATATTTCGGACTCCTCACAAACTGAAGCGTCAGTAATGCAGCAATTACGCCGAGAGGGATATTTATATAAAATATATAAGGCCAGGAAAAATTTTCCGTGATATATCCGCCGAGCGGAGGCCCCAGCGTTGGTCCGACAATCACCCCAAGACCATAGATCGCCTGTGCCATACCCCTCTTGTCGGGAGGATAACTTTCTGTGATGATTGTTTGCGATGTTACAAGCAATGCACCACCGCCCAGGCCCTGGATAAAGCGGAAGATCACCAGTTCCCAAATGCCTGTAGCATTACCGCACAAAAAAGAAAAAACGGTAAATATCATAATGGATACGGCGAAATAATTGCGTCGTCCAAATTGAGCGGATAACCAGCTCGTCATCGGTACGATGATCACATTACCGATGGCATAGGCGGTGACCACCCAGCCTATTTCGGTGGTAGTGGCGCCCAGGTTTCCCTTCATATCGGGAAGGGCCACGTTCACGATAGTGGTGTCCACGATCTCGAGCAACGCGCAGACTATGGCTGTGATCGTGATGATCACCCGCCGCGATCCATATTCAACTAATGAAGCTTGTTGTTGCATAAATATCAAATCAATAATGAGCAAAGGCCTGTCATGCGCACCATCAATCGAGGTGCACGTCAACGCCCACGTTCATGCCTGGACGTAATCTCCTGATAAGAGAATCCGACGAATTGATAAATTCTATGCGCACCGGTAAACGCTGAACTACTTTTACAAAGTTGCCGCTTGCATTATCCGGAGGCAAAAGCGCAA
>DATMHB010000072.1:0-2418 GCA_035555175.1 Flavisolibacter sp.
TAAAAACTTTGTGTTCCTTATAGTTTATGAATGTTAACTCTTCAGGTTCTGATGCGGACAAATTAATACAGCTCATCCAGTTTGAGCCGGAGGTATTTCAATACGCTCCTGTACGTGCTCAGCAAAGTGATGCCGATGCCCAGTATCAGCAGGATGAAAAAGAGAAGGAACAGCTTCCTGTCGTCTCTCAGGTCGCGGAGGTACGGAAGAAAATTTTCGAACAGCAGGATCAGTCCAAAAATAATTCCGATAGCGATCACCGCCGCGATGGCGCCATTGATGATCGCACGAATACTCATTGGTTTTGATATAAAGCCTGTAGTTGCACCCACCATTTGCATCGTCTTGATCAGAAAGCGGTTGCTGTACATCGCCAATCTGATGGTATTATCGATAAGAATGATGGAGAGTATGGAAAAGACAATGGCCAGTGTGATCAGGCCGATCAGTATCCATCGAACGATGTTGCCCATTTTTTCTACCAGCGCCGAAGGATAATTGACGCTTTGCACCACCTGGTCCCTTTGGAGCAGGTCGGCCCTGATATTGGCAAGTGTATCCTTGGTCACATAATCTCCTTTCAGATGGAATTCAATGGAAGAGGGCAGGGGGTTCTCATTCAGGAACTCGCTGAAATTGGCCTCGCCCGATTCCAGCCATTTTTTCTTTGCTGCTTCCTTATCTACATATTCGATCGACTTCGTATAAGGCTTTGCCGCAATGTAAGCTTGCAGCGAATCAATATCGGCCTGACGGGCATTCGGCTGCAGGTAAGCCTCAACACGGACGTCTTCTTTCAATCCTTTTATATAATTACTCGCACTCAGAAAGATCCAGCCAAAAATGCCAACGAAGAATAAAACAATGGTAACGCCGAGAATGGACATGAAGTACGATGGTTTTCCGCGTCTTGCCGCTGCTTTACTGGTTTGAGCCATGCTATCAGATTTTAGAAGTGAACAAAAATAAAGGTTTGGTGCCTAGCATCGCGGTCAGGGTAATGGTTTTGCAAAGTTTTAAACGGCCAAACCGTTAATTTTGCCCTTCCCTAACGGTTGCCTGCTAAAAATTATTGCCATGCCGCGACAGCATGGCGAACAAAGTTTTGATAAATCAGCATCTGCTTCCTTTCATATGTTGCCTCGTGACCGGGCGCCTGTCGGGCTGCCTAAGGGTTTTTACCGGCAAGCGGAGCGCGCAGCAAAAAGAAAATAATGGAATATAATTTCAGAGAGATAGAAAAGAAATGGCAGAGAACATGGATCACCCACGGTGTATATAAGGTGCCTAATGCATCGGACAGGCCGAAGTATTATGTGCTTGATATGTTTCCTTATCCAAGCGGTGCAGGTCTGCACGTGGGGCATCCTCTGGGCTATATTGCTTCTGATATCTTCGCTCGTTATAAGCGCCTGAAAGGCTTCAACGTATTGCATCCTATGGGTTATGATGCTTTCGGTTTGCCTGCCGAACAATATGCTATCGAGCACGGCGTGCACCCGGCTGAAAGCACGGCGAAAAATATCGCTACATTCAGAAGCCAGTTGGATAAGATCGGCTTTTGTTACGATTGGAGCAGGGAAGTGAATACATCCGACCCCAAATACTATAAATGGACACAGTGGATCTTTCTGCAGCTTTTCAACAGCTGGTATAACAGGCGGTCAGATAAAACCGAACCGATTGACACCCTTATCGGGATTTTTGAGAGAGAAGGCAACCATCACCATCCCGTGCCCAATACTGCTTTTCTGCTGCCGGGTTCGGAGGAGAGAGAATTCTCTGCTGCTCAGTGGAAGTCGTTTCCGGAAAAAACAAGGCAGGCCGTGCTAATGGAATACAGGGTGGCTTATTGTGGTTATGGTGAAGTAAACTGGTGCGAAGCCCTGGGCACTGTGCTCGCTAATGACGAAGTTGTGAACGGTGTAAGTGAACGTGGCGGTTATCCTGTAGTAAAAAAGAAATTACGACAGTGGTATCTGCGCATCACCGAATATGCCGACCGGTTGTTGAAAGGACTGGAAACAGTCGAGTTCAGTGAAGCAATGAAAGAAATGCAAACGAACTGGATCGGCAAGAGCAGCGGGGCCGAGATCGATTTTCGAATAGCCTCAGCCGGTGACCTTAAGCTGAGCGTGTATACCACACGGCCGGATACTATTTTTGGTGTGGACTTCATGGTGATCGCACCGGAGCACGAATTGGTGCAGCAGATCACAACAAAGGAGCAGAAAGCTGCAGTGGACGAATACGTAGCTTTTGTAAAAAGCAGGAGTGAAAGGGAACGAATGGCCGAGAAAAAGATCAGCGGTGTGTTCACCGGCGGCTATGCGCTTAATCCGTTTAACCAAAAGAAGATCCCGGTCTGGATATCCGAATATGTTTTGGCCGGATATGGAACCGGCGCTATCATGGCAG
>DATMHB010000073.1:0-3315 GCA_035555175.1 Flavisolibacter sp.
GAAAATATTTTGATGCCGATTTCCCTGCCCGTGAAACCGTACAGGTTTCTGCCCTGCCAAAACTGGCCAATGTAGAGATCAGCATGATTGCCGTGATGAACGACTAGCGCCACCCGCTTCAAAACACCCAACGATCGATCCACCATGAGCTTCTGGCTGAGAAAACTTTTATTCAAACCTGTACTCTGGGCTTCCAATAAATTTTCTTCCAGGCCCGACCGGCTGCGGATATTCAAAGCACTTAGCGACCTTCATGATTGCATCATCAAGGGAGAAAACAAGAAAGGTCCGGTCATTCCGTTCGACAGCAGCAAGGATAGGTTCATAATCTTTTCTGATCAACACAAGGGCGCAAAGAACGGCGCTGACGATTTTATGCTGTGCGAGCCCAATTACCTGGCTGCACTGGATTATTATTACGAACGCGGATATTTTTTCATCGCACTTGGTGATTGTGAAGAGCTATGGGAGAACACACTTTCCGCAGTAAAGAGTAAACAACAAGCTTCATTTGAAAGGGAAAAAAAATTCTTCAATACCAATCGAGGTATCAAGATCTTTGGCAATCACGACCTGTACTGGCAGAATGATCCCTTTGCCCATCTTCAATTGAAAGAAATTTTCGGATGTGATCTTCCAATTTACGAAGGCGCTCTGCTGCAAACGCAGATAAACAATAATACCGTCAATATATTTTGCACGCACGGCCACCAGGGCGATGCCGTGAGCGATGGCAACTGGTTCAGCAAGTTCTTTGTATCAAAGATCTGGGCGCCGCTGCAGGCGTTGCTAAAGATCAATCCCAACACACCGGCTTACGATGCCCAGCTGAAAACCGTTCACAATACACTGATGTATGATTGGAGTGCCGCGCAGAAAAATCTGTTTCTCATTACGGGCCATACACACCAGCCGGTGTTTGAATCGCTCACACATATTGAACATCTTTACCGCCAGCTGCTGTTCGCCGAACAGGCGAAAGACCAGGGTATGACAGCGGCGCTCGAAAAAGAGATCCAACTGAGGAAATTCGAATACACGAATGTTTCGAGAAGCTATCTTGAAATGAAGCCCAGTTATTTCAATAGCGGCTGTTGCTGTTTCAGCGACGGAGATATTACAGGAATAGAAATTGAAAGCGGCTGTCTCAGGCTGGTGAAATGGCATGCGAAGCAGGTAACTTCAGAACGCATTATCCTGGAGGAAGCACCGCTGAACGAGCTGCTCGCCGCCATCAATAAATGACATTGAACTATGTAAAAGGTGTAAGACTTAAGGCCAGCACGGTAAGACCGCAAAGCATGCAACGCAAAGAAAAATTGATCGTTCTTTGCGTTTCAATTCCCAACAATTTGCAGTTGTTGTTCTGGCCACGGGCAATTGCGGCATTGTCCTTTGTTGTTAACCTGTCTGTTCACAACTTCTTTCAAAGCAAAACTTTTTCGTTCCGGATCTTTAGTTCGAACAGCAGGCATAAACATTCCGGCCGTAAAACCTTTCATGCTTTGTAAAATGTTTTCTGTACCGTATCAAACCCCGCCCCGGCGCAATGAATTTTGACTTCTTTTAGTAAACGTCGTGGTTTAGGATACTTTTGAATTTTCCAAAGCATTGCCCCTATTCTCCTCTAGAACCCCCTCGCACTAAGACTGTTATTTTTCCGGTTCACATCCGGCAGGCTCTTATCAGGATCCAACACTACGTCGGTGATCTTGCTGGTGGTGGAAACATGGAAGGTCCATTCAGGCCCCCGCTGCCAAACCTCTACCGGCAGGGTAAGACGCTGCTCCTTTCCATTGGCTTCTTTCACTACTACGATCACGGGCATCACCATCTGGTCGAGGTTCTGGATCGTGATGGAAGCGCCATTCTCAGGTTTATTGTCCTGGTATGACACACCCTTCACTGCCTGGTCAAGCTTCCAGTTGTTGAGCACCCATTCTCTCCAGAACCAGGCAAGGTCTTCGCCACTTACGTTTTCTATCGTATGAAAAAAGTCCCATGGCGTCGGATGTTTGAATGCCCATCTTCTTATGTATTCCCTGAACGCCGCGTCGAAACGTTCCTGTCCAAGCACTACATTACGGAGGGCATCGAGCATCATGGCAGGCTTGAGATAAGCAGCCACGCCGAGATTATTCTGTTGAACTACTTCGGGAATCGACCATAATGGATCCATTTGCTCACTAAAGGAAGCCGCTACCATCTGGTCGGGCGGGAAGAATGAAAAATTCGCATACTCACCTTTGTTAAATTCTTTGGTGGATAGTTCATTGATAAATGTATTAAAGCCTTCATCCATCCATGCATATTTGCGTTCGTTGCTACCCACGATCATAGGGAACCAGGTATGCCCGAACTCGTGGTCCGTTACGCCCCACAGGTCGCCACCGGAATCACTATAACCGCAGAAAACAATGCCCGGATATTCCATTCCGCCAACGATGCCGGCAACATTCGTAGCTACAGGGTAAGGGAACTCAAACCATTTAGAAGAATAATGTTCTATCGCTGCCTTTACCATTTCGGTGCTGCGTTGCCAGCCATCCTTTTTAATGCTTTCGACGGGATATGCGCTCATGGCCAGCGCTTTTTTTCCGCTTGGCAGATTAATGCGCGCCGCATCCCACACGAATGCCCTTGATGCAGCCCATGCAACATCGCGCGCATTGTTGATCCTGAAACGCCATGTAAGGGTCGCGGCCGAAGGTCTCGATGATGCATTTTTTATTTCGTCCGCGCTTCTCAATACAACCGTCTTGTCGCTGTTGCGTGCAGCGGCCAGTCTTGATTGCTGTGTTGCCGTCAGCACTTCTTTTTCATTTTGTAATTCTCCTGAGCCGACAACGATCAAATTTGCAGGTGCGGTAATGCTATAGTCGATATCGCCGTATTCGAGATAAAACTCTCCGGCGCCCAGATAGGGAAGCGTATTCCATCCCTGAATATCATCGTAAACGGCGAGGCGTGGGAACCTTTGCGCTACTTCATACACCCAGCCGTTCACTGTCGGCAGCCTTCCCATTCTGTCTGTTCCATATTCCGGGATTGCAAATTGATACGCGATCACCATTTTCACTTTGCTGCCCGCGGGCTTCATCGGCTGCTGCAGCCATATCTGCATGCGTGTATCCGATTCATTATATTTTGGATTGTATTTCTGGCCATCCGCCTCAACGGAGACGGACTTGATCACATCGCCCTGCGTAAAATTGGCGTTGGCCCAGCGGCCGCCCGTCTGCGTTGTTGTTGCCGAGCCGCGCGATTCCTGCTTATAAATATTCTGATCAAGCTGCAACCAAAGGAACCTCAGGT
>DATMHB010000074.1:0-9179 GCA_035555175.1 Flavisolibacter sp.
CTGATCAAACCAATTCACCACGGGTCCTGCGTCGGTGCTGGCCAGCAAATACAGGTATTTACCGGACGGATCGAAGGTGGGCTCGGTTACGTTAGAGAGCGCATCCGTGACCGGGTAAGATTTATTTTCGGATAACGAGTAGGCCCATGCGCGCTGAAAATTGGTTTCGGTGATGGTGGTGTACGCAATGAAATTGGCGTCGGAAGACCAACTCCCGAACAGATCCCTGAATGCACCAGGAAAATAAATTGCGTCCTCAGCGATCCTGGTTGTTTTGCCCGAAGGCAGTTCGGTTAAATAAAGCCGACGGCCGTTATCGACGAAAGTGAGCTTTTTACTATCTGGCGCCCAATGAATATTGGCATAAAAGCCCGAACCATTCAGCTTAATGATCCGTGGCGGGCTGCCGCCATCCTGGTTTTTGATGTGTAATTCATATTCGCCTGAGGCATCGCTGAAATAAGCGATGGATCTTCCATCGGGCGACCAGGCAGGGCTTTCTTCGTGTACGCCGCCGGTATTCGTAAGGTTAAAGGCATCGCCTTTTTTAGCTGGCAGGGTAATGATCTCACCACGATAGTCGAGCACTACTCTCGAACCTGATGGCGATATATCCATGCTGCGGATATACTGGTCACCTTTGACATATCTCGTTCGCTGGTCCAGCAGATCGGCTGCTATGCCGATCTTCAACCGGTTCACACTGTTGGTTGCGACATTGTATATGTGCAAATAACCAGCCTGCGAAAAAATGATCTGGTCCGTTGTCCCTTCGAGGCTTGACACTGGAAAGTCATTGAATTTGCTCAAGGCAGTTACCGTTCTGATGCCGGGGTCATAACTATACAAATTAAATTCTCCATCCCGGTCGCTGCGGAAAAAAACCTTATTTCCTTTCCATACCGGTTTGGAATCATTGCATCCGCCGGCAGGCTTTGGAATTTCGATAACGTTATGGGATTTGGTATCGTACAACCAGATGCGGCTAGCGGTGCCGCCCCTGTAGTTCTTCCACTGTTCAAACCTGTCGGGTATAGTTGTGTAGGCAATACTGTTGCCGTCGGCGCTATAGGAAGCCCAGTAGGCATTGGGAATGGGAAGCTGCTGTTCAGCTCCGCTATTGATGTCAACCGTATATAGTTGGAAGTAACGTGTGGTAAAACTATTTCTCTGGGATGCAAATAGAATTTTTTTCCCGTCTGGTGAGAAGTCCCTCACGAAGTCTGCACCGGGATGCCAGGTCAGGCGCTTCGGCACGCCGCCGGCAGCGGGAATGACAAATACATCCGTATTGCCATCATATTGTCCGGTAAAAGCGATCATGCTTCCGTCAGGAGAAAAGACCGGGTTCGATTCCACGCCTTCACTGGCGGTGATTCGCCTGGGGTAAGAGCCATCCTTATTGGCCACCCAAAGATCTTCTGCATAAATGAAGGCAATTTGATCTTTACTGATGGCGGGTTGCCAGAGGAGGCGCGTATCAACAACATTCTGTGCTGATGAAGAAAGGGAATACAACGACGCAAGCACGAATAAGATGGAGGTGGCGGAATAATTTCTCATGATTTGTCTGCAGTTAAAAGAATAGATAGGTATTCCTGATAATTAAAGGATACCTTAAAATACCGATTATTAAGTTACGTACAATCTTCTGTATGCATTTGCGCGGCAGGTTTAAACATCACACAACCCGCGGGATTGGCCACTCTGCGCCCATCAAGGAATACCAGCCGCAGCGTGGACGTCGCTTTATTTCTGATGAGACGAATAAGGAAGGCAACCTTCAGGAAGCGCTCGCCTCCACCACCTCAGGGATCGCTGATCAAGATCATATGCCAAGGGAGAAAACTATTTTTATCGTCCAGCGATGTCTTATATAAGATTTACGGCCTGCGAATTAAGATCATCGGCGTCCTGGGCCTGGACTGCTTTTTGATACTGATGTAGAAATAAATCAAATAATATGGAACATCAGAACCCAGCTCATCATCATTCGGGACATCCCCATACTGAGCTTATCAATACTTTAATGGAATGCGCCTTGGCTTGCGAACGCTGCATGTCGGCCTGTTTGGAAGAAAAGGATGTTACCATGATGGCGCATTGCATTGAGTTAGACCGCGACTGCGCAGAAGTGTGTTTATTGGGCGCAAAGCTTTTACTGAGAGATTCCGAAGTGGGACATCAGTATCTGCTGATTTGCGAAGAAGCCTGCAGGCTCTGCGCCGAAGAATGCAGCCTTCATGATGAAGAACATTGCCAGGCTTGTGCTGCCGCTTGCAGAAGGTGTCAGGAGGCTTGCCATGAGCACCATGGACAGATGACGATGCGTTGATCTGATACGACACAATTAAACATTTGCATGGAGCATCGCCTTTTCATTATCAGGAGGGTGGCCCGGCGTTGCAGGAGATAATTGGTTTCTGTTCGCAATGCGATCTTTATTCGGTTCCGAATGACAGAATGAACTTTATTATTTTATCGCGACTGCAAGAAATATTCTTCTTTCTTACTTCATGCAAATTTCTGTAACAACGCCTTGATCAATTGGTCGTAGCAGGTCAGACTTTCACGTAATAGCGTCATCACCGAAATGAATGTCATGGAACTTACGGTGCGTTTCGAAGCACGCGGTGTGGGCGGGGACCTCCGGCGATACCTTCAGTTGGGAAGAGGCCTGCACATCGCCATTTGCACGGGCCCACTTCACTGTGCCCTGAGCGAATCATTCTCAACTCTGGTACTTACATTCAGTTTTTTATTTTTGATCTGAGTCCGTATAAACGCAATACCATTGCTCGCCTTTATACCCCGCTCGTCAGCGGTAAATAATTTCACACTCAAAACCCTGCATGAAAGGATGACAAATAAAAATAACGAGGTTGGTGAACCTGAGATCCTGGATAAAGGTCCGTTTTATCACGGCACCAAAGCCGATTTGAAGGTTGGCGATTTATTAACCGCAGGTTTCAGGTCGAACTACAGGGCGGAGGTTATAATGAATCATATTTATTTTACAGCCCTCGTTGACGGCGCGGGACTTGCTGCGGCTTTAGCCAGAGGCGATGGACCGGAAAGGGTTTATATCGTCGAACCTACGGGGAGCTTTGAAAATGACCCGAACGTTACCAACAAAAAATTTCCCGGTAACCCAACGCGCTCATATCGAAGCCAGGCGCCTCTGAAGATTATTGGCGAAGTCACAGATTGGACGAGACTAACACCAGAGGAACTGCAAACATGGCGGGAAAGGTTGGCGAATATTAAAGGAGAAATCATTAATTAATTCTAAGATCCGCACATCGGCGAGCCATTCGGAGTAATGCCATTCCGGAAACCGATAACAATACGCGACACATAAAAACAACGAACGATTTTGTACTGTCAATATTTGTCAATGTCAGTTTGCTACTCTTATCTGGCGTGCCTCCAACTGATGACCGGAACATCCCCTCATACGGGGCATGTCATTTGAAGTAACAGATACATGCAGCAGTCTAAGAACCATCTACACGATGGCTTTGTACACGTTAAAGGCGCAAGAGAGCACAACCTTAAGAACGTAAGTCTTCAAATCCCCCGCGATGCACTCGTTGTTTTCACAGGGGTTTCCGGTTCAGGTAAATCATCATTGGCATTCGGAACGCTGTATGCAGAAGCACAACGGCGTTACCTTGAATCGGTTTCTCCTTATGCCAGGCGGCTGTTCCATCAAATGCCGGTGCCTGTTGTTGATGAGGTGGAAGGCCTGCCACCTGCAGTAGCTCTGCAACAGCAACGCGGCGGCACCTCGTCACGTTCCTCGGTTGGTTCGGTCACTACTATTTCCAATCTGCTGCGCATGCTCTATTCAAGAGCAGGTGATTATCCAAAAGGCCAGGGCATTATTTATGCGGAAGGCTTTTCGCCCAACACACCGGAAGGCGCCTGTTCCCAATGCCATGGATTAGGACGAATTTATGATGCAACCGAATCATCCATGGTTCCCGACCCAAATCTCACCATTCGCGAGCGGGCCATTGCTGCGTGGCCAACGGCATGGGGCGGGCAAAACCTGCGCGATATTCTCATCAGCCTCGGCTATGACGTAGACAAGCGCTGGAAAGATCTTCCAAAGAAGGACCGTGACTGGATCCTTTTTACTGATGAACAACCACAAGTGCCCGTGTATCCCGGCTTCACTGCTGCTGAAGTAAAAAAGGCCATTAAACAAAAATGGGAACCGGGTTATATGGGCACGTTCAGCTCCGCCCGGCGCAATTTGTTTTACACCTTCGCCAATACGCAAAGTGCACTCATGAAAAAGCGGGTGCAGCAATATATGATCAGCAGTGAATGCCCAACATGCAGGGGCAAACGCTTGCGCAGGGAATCATTATCGGTAAAGTTTTCCGGACTGGACATCGCCGATATGTCACGCCAGCCGCTGAAGAAGCTGCTGGAGATCTTTAAACCCTGCGCAGACGGAACATCCGATTGCTTAAAAAAACATAGCCAGGATGGCCACGAAGAAAAAGCAATGGTAGCACAACGTATTGCTGAAGATCTGGTAGCAAGATTAAATGTATTGCTCGACCTCGGCCTTGGTTATCTTTCACTCGAACGCAGCACACCTACCCTATCTCCCGGCGAGCTGCAACGTTTACGCTTAGCCACGCAAGTTAGAAGCAATCTGTTTGGAGTTGTTTATGTGTTAGACGAGCCGTCCGCGGGTTTGCATCCCTCCGACACTGAAGCCCTGTTAAGGGCGTTGGATAAATTGAAAGCATCGGGCAACTCCCTTTTTGTGGTGGAACACGAAATCGACGTGGTACGGGCCGCGGATTGGATTGTAGATGTGGGACCTGCCGCAGGTGAAAGAGGTGGTGAAGTATTGTACAGCGGACCATTGCAAGGCCTGCAAAAAATAAAGGCTTCCAGAACAAGGGAGTTTCTCTATGCGGACCACAAACTTCAATCTTCAAACCGGCAGGCTACGGGCTGGCTGAAATTAGTTGGCGTGACCCGGAACAACCTGAACAATCTCGATGTGGCTTTCCCTCTCGGTGTATTAACCTCCGTCGCAGGGGTTTCAGGTTCGGGTAAATCGAGCCTGGTAAGCCAGGTGCTGGTGGAATTAGTGGCAGAACACTTGGGACATGAATTGGAGATAGAAGAGGAGGAAGGTGATCTGTTATCAGAAGAAACCGTGCAGACCTTAGGAGGAAAAATTGTTGCAGGCATGGAAAGCATCAGGCGGTTGGTAAGGGTAGACCAAAAACCGATTGGACGTACGCCGCGTTCCAACCTGGCCACCTACACAGGTTTGTTCGACGGTGTAAGAAAACTCTTTGCGTCTACCAAAATGGCAAAGAGCCGAAGATATGATGCCGGCCGTTTTTCATTCAATGTAGGCAAGGGACGTTGTGAGAACTGCGAAGGTGAAGGCTTTGTCATGGTGGAATTGCTTTTCCTGCCAAGTGTATACGCACCCTGTCCTGTGTGCAGCGGCACGCGCTACAATGCCAGGACCCTGGAGATAAAATATAAAGACAAAAACATTGCTGATGTTTTACGCATGACGGTAGACGAAGCAATGGAATTTTTTCACGAAGAACCGGCCATTCTTCGTTCACTAGAAATGCTGCACGAAGTGGGTTTGGGTTATTTGCGCCTGGGACAACCCGCTACCGAACTCTCCGGCGGCGAAGCGCAACGCATCAAGCTGGCGACCGAGCTGCAGCGTTTAGGCAAGGGCAATACACTGTATATTTTGGATGAACCCACTACGGGCTTGCATCCTTCCGATGTAGAAAAACTGCTGGTGCAGCTGAACCGCCTGGTTGATGCAGGCAATACGGTGATTGTAGTGGAACACGACATGCATGTTATCGCACAAAGCGATTGGGTGATGGATATCGGCCCGGGAGCAGGCGAAGAGGGGGGCCGTATTATTGCGCAGGGCACACCTTGTGAAGTGGCGAGCACGAAAGAGAGTAAGACAGCCGCGTATTTGATAAGGGTGTCGCAGGGAACGTGATCGTGTCGCTGGTCATGGCTGCTTCGCTATCTGGCTTCTGCATGCGATCGACAATGCATGCAGTTGTGCAACGCGTCGCTATGGTCATTCGCATCGCGCAATTTTGTCTTTGCGGACCACGCGTACATCTTAGTGTTAAGCGATAAAAACAAAATGCCGAAGCGCAGGTGGACGCATGCTTACAATAACATTGCTTTTTCGCTTCATTCAATTAATAAAAGCCAGACGCTGTCAGGATACTATCCGGCAACAGCTCATTTAGTGAGGCTCGATATGCGTGAGTACATCTTTGATGCGGGGGTTATGCTGCATGATGGCGGCCTTTACGCGATGGGCTATCTCATGACCCTCACCTACCGTCATCTGCCTATCAACTTCAATATGAAGGTCTACATAGTATTCCAATCCCATTTTGCGAACGAAACATTTTTCCACCTTTCGTACGCCATCTACTTTACCTGCCACAGAGCGCACATCGTCCGCAACCTCGTTTGAGGGCGCCTTATCCATGATCTCCCCGAGGGCAGGCTTCAATATGCCATAAGCATTGTACACAATAAAGCAACAGGCAAAAAGGGCGGCCCAGTCATCGGCCTGCTCATAACCCCGTCCACCAATGATCGCGATCGTGATCCCGATGAATGCGGCTATGGAAGTTATGGCATCGCTTCTGTGGTGATAGGCGTCTGCCTGCACCGCCTGGCTGTTTAATTTCTTTCCGACCCGGAAAACATACCTGAATAAAGACTCTTTGATCACGATGACAACCGCCAACACAGCAAGCGTGAAGCTTTTCGGAATGTCGTGCGGCGTATTTATGAACCCGAAAGCATGCCACGAGATCCAGGCGGCGGCCCCAATTAAAAAAATGCCAATAACAACGGCGGCTAAAGGTTCTGCCTTCCCATGACCGTATGGATGTTCCTCGTCGGCAGGTTTTAACGCAACCCTCAGCGCGAGCCAAAGTATACCCGAACTCAGGATGTCGGCTCCCGATTCAGTAGCGTCCGCGATCAGCGCATAGGAATGCCCCAGATATCCTGAAACAGCTTTGACCAGCACCAGGGCAGCGCTGATGATAATACCTAGTTGTGTAGTTCGGATTGCCTTAACGGAAGGGTGGATATCTATTTGCTGCATGAGACTGCGAAAATAAGACGGCAAAGTTTTGAGCCGTCTTTTTAATAAGTACAAAAGCCAGCCATTTTTCAAAAGATCAAATTCCATAAAAAAATGAGCATGCATAGTTACAAATGCGCATGCACCGCTGACTAATTGTTCTAAACTATTATGAACCCCAAAATCAAAACAATGAAAAAGACACTCTCCATCGCTGCCATCTCCGCTCTGTTGATGACCACTGCATGCACCAAACAAGGCCACGGCTCGGATGATCTGGTCCCCCAATCTTCCCAAAGTGGGCAAGGTGTGGAAGACAACCCCAATGGTGGCGGTGGCAACAACGTCAATGCTGCTACAGTACCTGCCGCTGTGCTGGCGGCCTTCAACGCACGATACCCCGACGCAATGAGGATTGAATGGAAAAAACAAAGCGATGGAACATTCAAGGCAGAGTTCTTTCGCGGCACTGTAAAATGGCAGGCCATTTTCACTGCGGACGGAAGGCTGATAAAAGAAGAGCACCAGTAGGTAATAAAAGCGCTGCGAGACCGCAGCGCTTTTTATTTAGGGATCACATCATTGTGATCCACCAGCCCGCGTGCGCAACAAATGGATATCAAGGACCGTCGCGGATGGCGTGAAAATATTGGACACTGTTTCCAAAGGCCCAATGGCTATTTTGTTCCGCCGTTATCATTCCGCATTTAAACTTTTAACGCGATCGCTTATGAGCCTTCGCGGCCTGCTGGCTGACTGTTATGCACAAGGCAGATATACTGTAAAACAGATTAAAGTAATTTTAAGAAAAAAACAGATGGGCGGTTCTATGAAATTTTATTTTTCTCTTACGCTTGTCATAAACCTGGCCAATAGCTGTCATTCGCAACAAAGCTTTGGCGAAGGCCTTTTGAAGCTGGAGCAGACGATCTTGCTGCCCAAGGTAAAAGGACGCATCGATCACATGGATGTGAACGTCAAAGAACGTATCGTTTATATGGCAGCTTTAGGGAATAATTCGCTGGAGGTCGTGGACATTCAAAATGGAAACCTTTTGCATAGCATCAGGGGACTTGACGAACCACAGGGAGTCGGCTATATCCCCCAGCACCATGAAATCGTAGTTGCCAACGGCGGAAACGGAGCCTGCATATTTTACAATGATAAAACATTTGAGAAAACGGCCACCGTGCAACTGTCCTCGGACGCCGATGATGTGCGCTATGACAGTGCGGAAAGAAAGATTTATGTTGGCTATGGAGATGGAGCCATCGCCGTTATTGACGCGGACACGCATCAAAAGACCGGCAATATTAAACTACCCGCGCACCCGGAAGGGTTTCAGCTGGACAAAGCCCTGGGCAGGCTCTATGTAAACGTGCCGGATGCCGGGGTCATCTGCGTCATAGACCTTGGCAAACAAAAGCTGATCGAAGAGTGGAAGAACGATGGCAATGCCAACTTTCCGATGGCTATCGATGCCATGAGGCACAGGATCTTTATCGGCTATCGGAGGCCAGCGAAGTTTGAAGTGCTGGATGGAAAGTCAGGACAAAAAATAGCTTCAAATGAAACTGTCGGCGATATGGATGACCTTTACTTCGACAATTTTACTAATGAGGTATTTGCCAGTGGCGGGGGCGGCGCGGTGCATATATTCCGGCAGGAGCCCAACGGTTATAAGCAGGTAGCCAATATTCATACCCGCAGCGGGGCCAGAACTTCGCTTTTGATCCCGCAATTTAGCCTCTTTGTTCTGGCGGAGCGTGCAGCAGGCAATCAGGACGCTACATTGCTGGTGTACAAAATAGCCGGACGATGAGTGAGCCCGAATAGAGCAGCGCGAAACGTTGCTTTCCCACAACAGACGCGTTTCAGATCCAACAGATGCAGACCATCTCACAGTAGCCGCCGTCTCCACCCTGGTGACACTATCGTGCTTCGGGCAAACGAAGATTAAAGTGCGCCACGGAGATTATACCGAAACCTCCAGCTCATCAATAGCCAATTTCCTCCAAAATCATAGACCAAATTCGTATTT
>DATMHB010000075.1:0-2024 GCA_035555175.1 Flavisolibacter sp.
CCGTTGCTTAAGACCATGCAGCTAAGGAAATGATTGGTTTGTTCAGTCCCGGTCATTTCCCGACAATCAATGCTGAAATAAGCATGTAGAAAGCTTTCAATATTCATGTTTGGACACCGGTTCGATTCCGGTCACCTCCACATAAAATGCTCACTAAGTCGTTGATATTCACTATATTGACGGCTTTTTTGTTTTGGTTCGTGGGCCGAATCATGGGCCATTATGTGTGAATTTATGAATTTGCCGCGGCGTTGCGGTGGATCGATCAAATAAGGAATTGTTTAAAAGGCGAAGTCTGAAAAAGGTGTCGCACCCCCGGAAACAGCCTGCCAGCTGAAGTGGTAGCGTTCATGATCTGTCCAAGTATCAGGAAGTTTCAACGAAAAAAGACCATCTTCTGATGATATTTCTGGACCCGAGAACCAAAATCTAGGACTTTGATATTCATAGAATGCGTAAATATTAAACTGTGCGACCACAATACAAAGAACTGCACTCACTGCATTGAGTACATTGTCTAACGATGCATTTAAAAATTCTCCATGCCTGTCATGCTTAACTCGGTTGTATGCCTGATACCAACAAAGTGAGGACGCGTTGTTCCACTCTGCCAATGGAGTAAACTCTTTTCTATTATTAGCCCAGATATTTATGCAGACTTTATATTCGCTAAGTTTCATTGCGCTGTTAATTCTGAAATAGTCGCCGATATTCCAAGTGCCGCCTTTTGCATAGTTATTTGCCTGTAGTACCTTTTTACAGTTTAATTCAAATTCCGTTGATGCCCTTAACAACAATTCATACGTTCTGTGAGAAAACACATTAAGGTTATTGTCGTGGGGCTCTATGTACTCAAATAGCTTAATCAAGTCCCGTTCTAAAATGTGATAACCGCGGATAATCTCAAACCTGTCGGGAGCATATCGGTTGTCGGCTATGTATGTATCCTCAGGAGTATTCCCATCAATGTATCCATAGGGAAGCTGTAATGGTCTGGATATTCGCTTATATGGTTTAGAAAGTGGCAAGTCGCACCAGTATAGCCGCAAGTCCTGTGAAAAGTATAACGAATTAATGTCTTCTTAAAATTTGATTGCAAGAAAAAATATCACATAGCCAGACGAAAAAATAATGGGATGAAGACGCAACGGACCTAGACTGGTTTTTAGTTGAAGTGTTTTCCATGATGATCATTACGAAAGACACAAAATAACAAGGCCACCAAAGGACGAACGCCAGGATCAAATTAACAACTCAAAGCTTGCCGTGTTTTCTAAATGCCTGAACAGTTTGATAAATTCCATAGCCAATAAATATTTTAGCGATAAAGTCAACAATGAAGCTGGCTGCCGTCGGTCCGAATTCTGCCATGAAGTCGATATCATGAGTAATGATCAAGAATCTAATGAAGTATTTTATGGTCATGCCACTTGCTTGCGAAAAGCTTTCGCAGTTCTTCCAACCAAACTGGAACGGTAATGATTTTAGAGTCCAGAGATAAAAAAGGTAAAAAAGCAATGCAACCAATGTGGTAAAGAATAGCCCTCGGGTCCAACTAAGCCCGTGCTTGTTTGATAATTTGTTTAATGAGACAAGTGCGTAGTCTCCCCAATTCTTCGCGTTTTTCAGTTCATCTTCATAGGCTATCATCTCTTTCGCCTTGAATTGTAGGGCTTCTACCTGGTTATTGATTTTGAGGAATTCGTTCTTGATGATCCTAAATGTTTCTCTGTCGCCGGAAGTAACTCGGGCTCCCAAGAAGTCTGCTCCTTGCGCAAATAATGCTTTTGAAATAATCAGCTTGTCGACCTTGATATCCTTAAAGGACACCAAGTCATGGAATTCACTGTGTTTAAGAACGAGCTGGCTATATCGTGAGCCGTCAAAGACGGTCCGCTTCTGAAATATTGCCCCTGAAAAGTCAAAATGTGGGGTTGCTTTCAAATTGTTGTTGGAAAATATTGCAAGCCCGTAGAAATTACTGCCATTAAAAAATGCCTGGTCAGAAAATTCCGCACCGTTAA
>DATMHB010000076.1:0-3869 GCA_035555175.1 Flavisolibacter sp.
CTTTCGGGTTCATAAAGATCGATCACGAAAAAGTAAAGAAGGCTTTTGCCAATGCCGGACTGGAATTGTACCTGGTTGCCATTGGTGAGACCATCGAATTATAAAATATCACGGAATCAATGGCCAGAATTATTGGAGTTGCCAATCAAAAAGGCGGAGTGGGTAAAACCACCACTGCCATCAATTTAGCAGCCTCTTTTGCGGTATTGGAATACAAGACCCTGCTGGTGGATGCCGATCCCCAGGCAAACAGCACCACAGGCGTGGGCTTCGACCTCCAGAACATTACTCAAAGCCTGTACGATTGTATGGTGAATAGTGCAGTGGCCCGCGATGTGGTTTTGAAAACCGACATTCCATATCTTGATTTAATCCCTTCCCACATTGACCTCGTCGGTGCCGAGATCGAAATGATCAATTACCCCAACAGGGAGATGGTGCTCAAGCAATTGATGGAAACGGTACGAAACGACTATGATTTTATCATCGTGGATTGCTCGCCATCGCTTGGCCTTATAACAGTAAATGCACTCACCGCTTCCGATTCGGTGATCGTTCCGGTGCAGTGCGAATTTTTTGCGCTGGAAGGACTTGGAAAATTATTGAATACGATTAAGATTGTACAAAGCCGCCTCAATACTTCTCTTGTGATCGAAGGCATTCTGATGACCATGTATGATGGCCGCCTTCGTTTGTGCAATCAGGTGGTAGCAGAAGTGCGCAGGCATTTTGAAGAACTGGTCTTCAGCACCATTGTGCATCGCAATGCACGCCTCAGCGAAGCGCCCAGCGTAGGCAAGCCCGTGATCTTATACGATGCCAACAGCAAGGGCTCAATGAATTACCTGAACCTGGCAAAGGAGATCCTTCAAAAGAATAATATGACCAGGATCCCGCAGGAGGAAAGGACGATCGAGCTTTAGGAAAAACAGAAAGAGAAAGGAGAGCGAAGGAACAGGGCGGAGAGCGAAGGGATATAGTCCTCCGAGATGTGGCTTTAAATTCTCCCTTTGCGCGAAATGCGCGCTGCGGCCAATCTTATTTTAACCTTAACGCTTATGGTCGAAACTTCGTGTAAATTCGCAATTCATCCCGGGCTCGCCGGGACAAAATTGAGCTATGACCAGTCCAAAACAAAACAAAGATGCCCTGGGAAAGGGTATCCGATCCCTGCTTCAAAGCATTGACTCTGACCTGAAGAATACGACAGGTCAATTAAAGCCACAAGCGGTGGAGGCCGCCACCGGTGTGCTGCGGCTTCCGATTGAAAACATTGAAACCAATCCGAAGCAGCCTCGCCGCGATTTTGATGAACAGGGTCTTCAGGAACTGGCGCACTCTATTACACTGCACGACATCATTCAGCCGGTTACGGTTTCGAAACTGCACGGCAATAAATACAGGCTGATCTCGGGTGAGCGAAGGCTGAGGGCCGCAAAGATCGCCGGACTAAAAGATATTCCCGCATACATCAGACAGGCTAACGACCAGGACCTGCTGGAGCTGGCCTTGCTCGAAAACCTGCAGCGGGAAGACCTCAACGCGATGGAGATCGCGCTGAGCTATAAGCGGATGATGGAGGAACTCGATCATACGCAGGAACAGGTGGCAGAACGTATGGGCAAGGACCGGAGCACCGTTACGAATTATATCAGACTGCTCAAATTGCCTCCCGACATCCAGGTGGCGGTACGCAACGGAGAGATCACCATGGGACATGCAAGAGCCCTCATTAATGTAGACAAGATCGACCAGCAGCTCTATATTTTTGATGAGGTTAAAACAAAAGATCTTTCTGTGCGGCAAACCGAAGCACTTGTACGTAATCTGTATAAGGAAAAGGAAGGAAAAAAATCAACGAACGGCTCAGGACTTCCGGAAGGGTTCAAGAAAGTGGAGGACAAACTCGCATCGCACTTCAGCACCAGGGTGAAACTGAAGCACAGTAAGAATGGAAGCGGACAGATTACTTTTGATTATTATTCGCTGGAAGAATTGAACAAATTGTTGGATCAAATGAATGTGAGCATTGAATAAAGAACTCCTTCATAGGATAATTCTCGTCATCTCCTTTACAGCCCTCGCGAGTGTCGCAGCGTTCGCACAAAAAGACAGTACCGCAAAAGATACGATGCGAAGAGGCGTACCGGTTGATTCGCTGCCTAAGGTGGCAACGCCCATCAGTCATCAAAGCAAGATCGATTCGGTGCTTAAATACCATTCGCCGAAGAAAGCGGCCATTCGATCTGCGATCCTGCCTGGCCTCGGCCAGATCTACAACAAAAAATACTGGAAGCTGCCCATCGTTTACGGAGCGCTGGGCATTTCGGGTTCCGTGTTCGTATACAACTTAACAACGTACAGGGATCTGCGGGATGCCTACCGGGTACGCTACAAAGCCTCACAAGGCGACACTTCGGGTCTCAGCTCCATTAATCCGCTTTACAAGACTACCGATATCAATGCGCTTCGCAATTACAGGGATGACTTCCGGCGGCGTATCGACTATTCGGCCCTGGTGTTCATTTTGCTTTGGGGATTGAATGTAGTGGATGCTACCGTTGATGCACACCTGAAAAGCTTCGATGTAAGCCCAGATCTTTCACTTCAATTCAAATTCGGTCCGAGCCAGATGGCCGGCACCACAGGCGTGAGCCTTGTTCTTGCTTTCAAATAATGCTTATGAAAATTGCACTGATCGGCTATGGCAAAATGGGACATATGATCGAAGACATCGCAGTGGATCGTGGTCATGAAATTGTGTTGAGGCTGAACATCGATAACCTGGAAGACTTCACACAGCATAATATCTCAAAAGCAAATGTGGCGATCGAATTCACGGGACCTGATAGCGCGTACGAGAATGTAAAGCAGTGTATTCAATTCGGTATCCCGGTAGTGAGCGGATCCACCGGATGGAACAATAAGATCGCTGATATCCAAGAGCTGTGTCTGGAAAGAGGAGGAAGCTTTCTCCACACCAGTAATTTCTCGATCGGCGTAAATATATTTTTTGCCTTGAACAGACAGCTGGCAAAACTGATGGCGTCGCATCCCGAATACGAGGTAAGCATGCGAGAGATCCATCACACCGAAAAAAAGGATGCGCCGAGTGGCACCGCCGTCACGCTGGCCGAGCAGGTGCTGGCCGAGCTGCCCCGCAAGCAACGGTGGGTGAACCAGCCTGCACGATCGGGCGAGGAGCTCTCCATTATCAGTGAACGTATAGACCCTGCGGCTGGCAGGCATGAAGTAAAATATTCATCGGAGATCGATGACCTGGAGATCGTTCATACGGCGCACAACAGGAAAGGCTTTGCGCTCGGTGCAGTGCTGGCGGCAGAATACATTCACGACAAAAAAGGTGTGTTCCAGATGAAAGATGTTCTGGGCATTTGAGGTCCTTCGAACGAACTTTATTTGATGAACGAAGGCTCGCGCCGCCTTTAAACTATATTGTTATCAGGTTCGCATGTATACCATCAACCTTGGCATCGAATGGCTCATAACATTACTCGTTGTTGTCAACATTGGAGCTGTTTTTCTAATCCGCAGCCATGACCGGTTCTGGCTTCCGCCCGTGACAGTTTGGATCTTTCTTTTTTTTTGCGTGGATCACCATCAGTCAGACCAATAAAAGGATCATTGAGTATAATCAAATTGCAGTTGAAGAGCACATGCAAAGCAGCGGGCCGTTCAATCGTTATGAAGTGGATGAGAGTAAAAAGCAAAGTCGTTCAACCGATCATACTTTTATCACGCTGCTTGGCATTCAGTCGATCATCGGTTTGCTTCTTCAATTGGCGGGGTTAAGGAGTACGGGAAGAAAATATTACAGAACATCGGTTTACACATTTCTTTTTCTTTCG
>DATMHB010000077.1:0-3069 GCA_035555175.1 Flavisolibacter sp.
GTTATTTATTGAGTCTGGTATTGATGGCATTCCTGCCGGCCGTTTGCGAAGAAACGCTGTTTCGTGGTGGACTTCAGAATTTTTTGACAAGAGCAACGAAATTGCCCTGGCTGGCCATCATTGTAGTAAGTATTTTGTTCAGCCTTGTTCACCTCTCGTTTTACGGCTTTCTGCCACGCATGTTCCTCGGCATTGTGCTGGGTCTTATATTTTACAAGTCAGGCAACATCGGGCTTTCCATTACTGCGCACTTCTTAAACAACGCGCTGGCGGTTACCCAGGTGTATATCATGGTAAGTCAGGGTAAAGAGATCAAGGGCGCCATGGACCAGGATCTGCCCGGAATGTATTGGGGATTCATCGCCATACCTTTGTTGTTTATTCTTGTGAAGGCGCTGAAGCGTTCTGCTCCATCCGAAAGGCTTTCAGCCGTAGCTGAGGAGAAAAAATTCTAGCATGGCTTTTAACTGGCAAACATTTAAAACAAGATCGCTGACCGCTGTTGTATTTGTAATTGTAATGCTCGCGGGACTGCTGTGGAACCGCTGGTCGTTCTTTATTCTCTTCTCGGTGGTACAGTTTGGCGCGTGGGCAGAGTACCAGCAACTGGTGGGCACTTTCAATCCCGATTACAAAAGGATCATTTCATTTCATCGGTACGGCATTATGGTGGGAGGCTGGTGTCTTCTTCTTTTTTTTACCAACAGCGAACTTAGTATTCTTGGTGTTTCACTCACCGAACTGGGTTTCTGGGTGGGTGTGCTCTTTATGATCTTCCTTCCCCTGATCATGTTCCTTGAATCAAAAGCGATATTTTTAAAGAATATAGGCTATTCCATCTTTGGCGTGCTGTATATTTCATTGCCTCTGGCGCTGCTGATCAATCTGCGCAATCTCTGGAATGAAGAAGCGTACCAGTTTTCACTCACGCTTCCATTGCTCACTATATTTTCCCTTTGGGTGAATGATACGATGGCCTATATCGTTGGGTCGATCATCGGACGATCACCACTCTCTTCCATCTCTCCAAAAAAAACCTGGGAGGGAACCATCGGAGGCATTGTGCTTACCATCGTTGTCATCTCGCTGCTGGCGTCGATTACGGGGCGCCTTGCTGTGATCCATGCGGCGATCCTTTCGGGATTGGTTGCGGTGTCCGGCACCTTCGGTGATCTTTTCGAAAGCAAGTTAAAGAGAATGGCAGGCGTGAAGGACAGTGGAAGCATCATGCCTGGCCACGGTGGATTTCTCGACCGGTTCGATTCTCTTTTTTTTGCAGCCCCCTGCGTATGGCTCTATTCACAATTTTTTATCCGTTGACCTAATCCAGCCTTTTCAGCCAGTCCCTGATGCCTTTGTAAATTTTTTTCGCAACGGCTTTGTGAAAGTCTTCGCTGAGGATCTTTTTTTCATCTTCTTCATTGCTCAGAAAAGCCACCTCCACCAGGCAATTAGGATATTCTGTCGGACCGCTCAGGGAAAAATTGAAGGAACCAACATTACCAAAATTATTCAGTCCGAGTTGCAGCATGCGATCCAGGATATGTTGCGACAGAGGCCTGAAGCCGATATAGCGATAATATGTGCTTACGCCTTTCACTTCAGTATTCGATGAGGAATTCAGGTGAATGCTGATCAGCATATCAGGGTCCTGTTCTCTAAGCATCTGGGTTCGCTGGATCATGTCGAGCGAGCTGTCCGCTTCCCGCGTCATGTATGTCCTGAATTTTTTCTTTTGCAGGTATTGCTTCAGGCGGCCTGCGATCTTCAGGGTATAATCCTTCTCTGCAATCTTTGTTGTAAGCCCTGTTGCACCCGAATTGGTGCCGCCGTGACCGGGATCGATCGCAACAAGCAGATGCTTTGGCTTCAGTGAAGAAGGCTGCCGCTTGATGCGCACCTGCAGCATATTTTTATTATAAGAAATAAAATAACCCCAATGCTGTTGATGTTTTAATTCGATGAACACCCTGAAAAGATCATCTTCCGGCTGTTCGTACCACACATTGCTGATCTCCCTCACTGTTTTTAGCTGCGTGATCCAATTGGTATTGCTGGTAACACCGAAAATGTCGATAACAATCCGTGAAGGGTCTATCATTTGAATGCTGCGGTACGGAAGCTTTTCAGGGAGACCGATGGTCACATAATCATAGCGTTCATCGCCCCACACGCGCCAGCTTGAAGTAAGATAGAATGGCTGCAGCCGGATGGCAGAATCGGTTTTAAAATTCTGTTTGGGCAGAAAGGCAAAATGGTTGGCTGACAATTGAATTTTATAATCAGTTTTAAAGCTGTCAACCACCTTCACGAGTATATTCGAGTCGAGATAAGTCATTTTGGCCCCGCCAAGCCTATCCTCGCCCTGGCCATAAGCAAGGTAAGGCAGTGGTCCTGTGGTACGACCAGAAAAAAAATTTTGCGCATTTAGGTTTTGGAAAACGAAAAACAGAAAAAAAAGCGCCATCCATTTCATGAATGGAAGATAAAACATAAAACTACTCTATACATTTTAGTAATAATACTAACATGTGATAAAGTGGTAGTACCTGATTTTCCGTATACGCATAGAAATAGAAAATAAGTCAGTTATATTTACGTCAGAACCAACAGTCACGAGACTGATCCAATATCTAAACCGAATCCTATGACCTGGAATTCCATACTGGGTGTAGCCTGTACCATATCGTTCCTCTTCCCTGTCGCTGTCATAGCTTATAATCGGTTTTATACCCATCGCAGTTTGTCGGCGCTCCTTGTTTATTATTTGATGACGGCTGTTTACATCCTGATGTCTGAGCAGATCATTCCTACCGCAGCCGTATTTATAAGAAATTATGCGCTCGTAAATAATTATCTCGACGCGCCGCTGATGCTCACGTCACTGTTGTTCTTCTGTCCGGGAAGGCAAAAGCAGCGTAAGGTTTGGATACTCGCTTTCCTTTTTGTCGTTTATGAGATTGTGATCACCATGATGTATGGGTTCACTGGCAAGGCGATGATCAAGATTCTCGGTCCCGGCATTTGCATCATCCTTGGTTATACATTTTATCTTTTCGTGCACCAGGT
>DATMHB010000078.1:0-4041 GCA_035555175.1 Flavisolibacter sp.
AGCAGGTACGGTTGTCTGGCCTTGCTCGTTTTCAGCGGCAGCGCGCAGGTCAACTGTATTGCAGTCTCCACCTTCCTGGCCATAGTTCCAGAAGAAGCGGTCAGCGGTGATACCTTCTTTATCAACCATATAGTTAATAACGGCATTTACTCTATCCCAGCTTCTTTGTTGTTCTGCTTTGCTTGAAGCGCAATAGCTGGTAACAACCACGCGGCATGTTGGGCTCTGGCGCAATCTTGCAGCTACTGAAGCCAGCAATGCTTTTGCGTCGTTGGTCAGTGTTACTGAAGTGTTGCTTGTGAAGGTAATGCTAGGCAGTGTACCTAAAGTAGTTGCACACTCGTTCGGCATCTTTCCATATCCGCAGCTTGAATCAGGGCATGGGCATTTACCAACACCGTCTGCATCCACTGGCTGACAATAAGTAGGCGTAACTTTTTCTTTATCACGGCAGTCAGGAACACCGTCACCATCTGTATCGAGGCTCACACCGTGTGTATCAACAGGGCAGCCCTGGGGTGTTTGCTCCTGGTCGAACTGGTCAGTAACACCATCACCGTCGCTATCAGGCAGAACCGGCTTTGGCAGGATCATGTACTTTGGCTTGCGGATTTCCTGGTAAGCATAATCCAATGGATTGAGCCACCACAATGGTTCAACCGCTTTAGAACCGAGGTTGAAGTTGAGACCAACTGAGAAAAAGTTAACCGCATCGAAGTCTCTGGTCAGCTCGCCCTGCTCAGCCCACTGCTGTGCATCAAGCAGGTCGTCTTTTGTAATCGTGAACCTGTCTTCAAAAGCAAGGTTCATCTTGTTACTCAGTTTGAATGCAACGCCGCCACCGATGTGTCCAACAGGACGGAAGAGGTCATTAAATAATCTTGGACGACGGAAGCCGCCTTTGTCCCCAATTGTTTCATAAGAGTCGTCGGCATTGGGAAGATTCTTGATCGCATCTCTAACCTGCTTTCTTGTCTTCCAGGTGCCTTGAGCAACGCTATTAAAATTATAGGGTTGGTTATTACTGCCAAGCTCATTGACACGTGCATTAAAGATCATTCCGCCAACACCGATCAATCCGTAGAAGTTTACACCGGTCTTGGATTTATGGAAACGGATATTGTTCAAAGAAAAGATACCTTCAAGCGAAAGGTCTTGTACTCTTGTTCTATAATTGTAAAATACATTTCCGTTGTAATAATAATTCCAGGGGTTCTCTGAGTGACCTCTGTAACCGGCAGAGGCGAGCCAGTTTTGTCCTTTGGCAATGCCGTAAGTGTACTCGAGACGGGCAGAGAATACATAACCAAAGGCCTTACGAATATGAATACCGCCGCCTGGAGAGAATAATTTAGAAGCAACGTCTCCACTGATATTCTTGAGACCACCTTTGATACCTAATTCCCATTGGTTTCTGGGTTTTACTGGATAGTTTTCAACGCCTTGCTTAAAACCTGTGTACTGAGGCATTCTTCGGGAGGGAACTACTGAGGAATCCATGACATCATACCCGGTTTGCGAGAAACCATATGACGCCAACAGGCATAAGAATCCTGTCAGAAAAGAGTACTTTTTGCTTGCCATAACTATTGATTAAATTTTAAAAACAATGTCCTAATCGTTGGCAAAAATATAAATTGACATACAATTACCAAACTTTAAATTTTTTTTCGAAGTAATTGCGGTATTCAGCTTATAAATTTTGCCAGCCACAATTGTGCAATTCTTATACCACATAGCACAATGTATTGGTTTGCAGTTGTAACTTTCCACCGAAATTACGAATGAAGCTTCCCGTTAATTTAATTGAGCATGAGTTAAAGGTGTTTGAAGAAAAATTCAAAGACGCGGCCAAGAGCAATGTCTCCATGCTGGATCGGATCATGCGATATGTGGTGAAAAGAAAAGGGAAGCAGCTAAGACCAATGTTCGTATTCCTTTCAGCAAAACTTTGCGGTTCAGTAAATGAATCAACGTATCGAGCGGCCTCATTAGTAGAGCTGCTGCATACGGCCACCCTCGTTCACGATGATGTCGTTGACGACTCCCTCGAACGTAGAGGTTTTTTCTCAGTTTATGCCCTATGGAAAAATAAGGCTTCCGTACTGGTCGGCGACTACCTGCTGGCTAAGGGTCTGCTGCTCTCGCTCGACAATAATGATTTTCAGATCCTCAAATTTCTTTCCGATGCAGTACGACAAATGTCGGAGGGCGAGCTGCTTCAAATGGAAAAGTCCCGTTCCCTTAATGTAGAAGAATCGGTGTACTTCGACATCATCCGTAACAAGACTGCATCCTTGCTGGCTTCTGCCTGTGCTGCCGGCGCCTGGTCTGCTGCGGGCGATAAGGACATTGCTGAACGAATGAAACAGTTCGGAGAAAAAGTAGGCATTGCATTCCAGATCAAGGATGACCTGTTTGATTATGCTTCCCAGGACGTGGGCAAGCCCACGGGGAACGATATCAAAGAAAAGAAACTTACCTTACCGCTGATCTATACCCTTAATAAGGTGGAAAAGGAAACCAGGAGAAAGATCATCTATATCATCAAGAATGAGAACACGCGGAAAACGGGGATCAAATACATAGTTGATGTAGTGGAAAAAACCGGTGGAATAGCGTATACAGTTAACAAAATGAATGAGTATAAAAAAGAAGCTTTGCAGGTACTGCATTCTTTCCCCGATTCTGAAGTGAGAAAGGGGTTCGAAGACCTGGTACATTTTGTTACCGACAGAAAATATTAGTGGAGCGATGACGATTCAAAAACGCTGGAAGGTCAATACCATTAACAAAGAAAAGGCAGACGCTTTATTCAGCGCTTTGAAGATCCATCCCGTGCTTTGTAATATCCTGGTGCAGAGAGGAATTGACACCTTCGACAAGGCAAGGCAGTTTTTCCGGCCCCGGCTCGAAGACCTTCATGACCCCTTTCTGATGAAGGACATGGTCAAAGCCACTGACCGCATTCTTTCCGCTTTTGAGGCCAACGAGAATATACTTGTTTTTGGTGATTATGATGTTGATGGCACCACGTCGGTTGCGTGCATGTATCAATTCCTGAAGAAGCATCATGAAGCCACGGAGTTTTATATACCACATCGGTATAGGGAAGGGTACGGCGTGAGCAAGACGGGGATCGACTTTGCCTATGAAAATAATTTTACGCTGATCATCTCGCTCGACTGCGGTATCAAATCGATTGAGCTGATCCGTTATGCGAAAGAGTTGGGTATCGATTTCATTGTGTGCGATCACCACCTGCCCGATGAGGAGCTGCCTCCCGCGGTTGCCATCCTGAACCCAAAACAGCGAGATTGTCTTTATCCGTATAAGGAACTCTGTGGATGCGGCGTCGGGTTTAAACTCATCTGCGCCCTTTGCATGAAGATGGGCCTTCCACAAGAAACCGCATTTGAATACCTCGACCTTGTGGCTACGGCCATTGCAGCCGACATTGTTTCGATCACCGGCGAGAACAGGGTACTCTCTTTTTATGGGCTGAAGAAAGCAAACTCCCGCCCTAATTTTGGCATCAAGGCGCTGACTTACCTCAGTCAGTTCAACCAGGAAATTCAGATCAATAATCTTGTTTTCATTATCGCGCCGAGGGTCAATGCCGCCGGGCGGATGGATGATGCGCGTAAAGCCGTTTTAATGTTCGTTGCAGAAAGTTATGAAGACGCCTTGCAATGGGCAGAGCAGCTGCATGCGGATAATACCAGCAGAAAAGAGGCGGACATGAATATCACGGAAGAAGCCCTTGCCCTGATCCAGGCAGACCAGGAGATGGTCAACCGCAGAAGTACGGTGCTTTATCAGCCGCATTGGCACAAAGGTGTCGTGGGCATTGTGGCATCCAGGCTCATTGACCATTATTACCGGCCTACGATCATATTGACACAAAGTGGCGAGTATGTTGCGGGCTCTGCCCGTAGCGTGTCCGGATTCAACGTCTATGAAGCAGTGCATCAGTGTCGTGATTTATTGCTCGGGTATGGGGGACATTTCTATGCTGCGGGCATGACCCTGGAAACGAAT
>DATMHB010000079.1:0-3401 GCA_035555175.1 Flavisolibacter sp.
TCTTTAAATCCTGCGTTGGCGGAAATATCCGTGAAGTTCCAGTCGCCCTTATTCAAAAAAAGCTTGTTAGGACCCTGATTTGCTGTAAAAAAAACATCGGCCAATCCATCGTTGTTGATATCGCCAATGGCAACCCCCGCGCCATTATAGAAGTTGCGATAGTTCAGTATATTAAGCTCCTTCGTATCCTTTACTTCATTATTGAATTGGATGCCCGTGTGCTCCATCAAAGTAAAGAGTTGTTTGCCTCGCTGCTGTGGCCTGCAGGAAGAAAGTACGATAAGAATAATTACAATCAATCGGGCCTTCACTTGAGCGTTTTTCCGGGTGAGGATTGGGTTAATGTATTCGCGGCCCTCAAGCCGTATAAAACAGGGATGCTATCGTTTTGAAGGAAGAGCAGGCGGGTTTGATCTGCGCTCCTGATGGTCGCGATGTCTCGCACTTCCCCCCTCAAATGCAGTCCTGTTCTGCGTGCTTCCTGCCAGGCAAAATTGCCCCTGCCGTCATTCATCAACACATCACCGAGACTTGCATCCAGCCGTTCGAACTGCGGCAGGAATTCAAACTGGTTGCCACCAAGAACAAGGTCCGTGTGGCCGTCGTTGTTTATATCAACAGGCTGCACAACGTTGATGCACGATAGCTGCGCCATGGCGGGCAATGGCCGTACTTCAAATATGCCGTTGCCTTTGTTGATGGCAATGCACGAAGCGGCACAGGTGAATTTTTTTACGATGGCTTTGTCAAGCTGACCAGGAAAAAGCTCCTGTATCGATTTATTGGCATAGGCTTCATTTTTTATATTATTTTTTTTGATGGAAGGCAGCTGGTCTTCCATATCACGCTTGAGGAATACCGGCATGTCACGGCCGCTGATCGTATACGTCATGATCTTTTCAATGCTGCCGTTCTGATCGTAGTCATTGATCCATAATTTCACCGGGTGAAGTGAATCGGGCCGCAAATAAAAATTTTGCCCTATGTTGCCCAGGATCAGATCTTCTTTACCATCACCATTCACGTCTGCCGCATTTACGGTTTGCCACCAACCATACAGTTGGTCAAGATTCGTTTTCACTTCCTCAAACCTGCCGCCATTGTAAGCAAATACTCTCGGTGTCATCCATTCTCCCGCGATGACAAGCTCCTTTCGATGATCGCCAATCACATCTGCCCATACCGCACCGCAAACCATGCCGATCGAGGCAATATCCTTGTTGTTGGTTTCAGCAATATCGCGGAAGCGGCCAACGCCATCGTTCATGAAGAGCGCTGATTTCGGATCGATCCCATAAGTGCCGGGATAACTTCTTGCCCCGATAAATAGATCGGGAAATCCGTCGCCGTTAATATCGTTGGCGATGGCAACGGAAACGTTCATTCCCATATTTGGAAAAGCATCCGCATCTAAAACGAAGTTGCCCTTTCCGTCATTCTTGAACAGGCGTAACTGTAGCTGACGGCTGTTGGCCGCAACATTGTTGCCGCCGGGACAAATAAGCAGATCGAGATCTTTGTCGCCGTCGCAATCGAACAGGAGCACCGCTACGTCTTCAAAATCGAGGAACTGCCGGAAAGCCGGTTGTTCTTTTTTAATAAAACTTCCATCGCGCGACTGAAGGTAGAGTTGCCCCGGATGACCAGGTGTGCCGCCGATAAAAACATCATCGAGCCCATCGCCATTTACGTCGCCCACCGCGGCCCTGGGCCCTTCCCTCGAAAGCATTTTTGGAATATTGCGCTCCGTGTAAAAATCAATGACATCATTTTCCACGTGCCTGTCGAACGACGAAGGCAATTTCGTAAACATCGGCTGGATGACGACCGGCTGCGTTTGCTGCCGCTTTCTAATACTTTCTTCCTTGCGTACCAGGTGAATTTTGTTGATCGCGGGTTTTGAAACGGTGGTCACCGAGCGGTCAGGCCAGGTGATCTGTACGGAATCAATGGCGTCGATCTTTCCCAAACCGAAGACCATTTTGTAATCGACCGATGATTGAAAACCTCTGCTTGGTACCAGTTCCCTTGTCATTACCTGGTTGCCTGCATACAGCTTCACCATACTGCCGATAGCAAAATGGTTCAGGCCATTTTGCTCCAGCTGCAGCGCGAAATAATGATTACCGTTGGTTTCCCTTGAAAGATTCTTGTAGACAAATGCCGGCTGGTTCTCATTATTTACGATCAGGTCAAGGTCGCCGTCGTTATCGAGGTCGCCATATGCAGCCCCGTTTGAAAAGCTTGGATCGGTGAAGCCCCATGCGGAGGCCATATCGGAAAACCTAAGATCGCCATTATTCCTGAAAGCTTTATTGGGAAGTGGTGTTCGGGGTATTTGCTGAAGCAGCTGCTCGATCTCTTTTTTCTTTCCGCTCAGCACCATCTTGTGATAGGTTTCGTCGGCAAAAAAATTCATGAAGTCCAGATTGGTCACGTCCCTGTTCACGCCGTTACAAACATAGATGTCGTTCCATCCATCATTGTCCATGTCGAACATCAGTGCGCCCCAGCTCCAGTCAGTTGCATCCACGCCCGCATAATTGGCAATGTCCACGAACATGCCGTTCCTATTGTTCAATTGCAGGCAATTTTGTGTATACTGGTTATAGAAACCTGCATTGAGCTTGGCATTGAAAATATCAATGTTGTCGAAAGCGCCGGTTGTTTTCAGGCGGAAGTCATTCAAAGGAAGCATGTCTGTGGTGAAGAGATCGGGAAAACCATCGTTGTTGATATCGGCGATGTCAGCGCCCATCGAGGAAAAGCTGATGTGCTGAGTCCAGCTTTCGAGTTCATCTTTAAATGTCCCGTTCTTCTGGTTGATGTAGAGATAATCCCTTTCGTAGGAATCGTTCGACACAAATACATCGGGGTAGCCATCGCCATTGATATCACCCACAGAAACACCCAAACCAAAACTAATGAGGGTGCCGTGTATGCCTGCTTCTTTTGTTACTTCAACAAAATGACCATTATCATTCCTGAATAGGTGGTCGCCGCCTCCTTTCAAAAAATTGCCTACGGGCCAGTCCTTTTCCGCCAGGTCGCGTTTGTTTGAGTATTGTAATTGGTTGACCGGGATGGGGCTGTTGTTGATCATAAAACAATCGAGGTCGCCATCCATGTCATAGTCGAAGAATGAAACCTGCGTGGTATAGGCAGAGATATCGAGCCCATAGCTTGCAGCAGATTCCGTAAAGCCCAGGTTTTTATTGTTGATATATAATTTATTCTTGCGATTGCCGGTACTCATGTGGCCGGAGGAACACACGTAGATGTCGAGCCAGCCGTCGCCATTTACGTCGGCGAAAACAACACCCGTGTTCCATTTATCATCTGCGATAATGCCGGCCTTTTTCGAAATGTCCTCGAATTTAAAATTGCCCTTGTTGAGGAAG
>DATMHB010000080.1:0-3227 GCA_035555175.1 Flavisolibacter sp.
CGATCTACAGCCAACCAAAGAGGTTGGGCGCAAATTTTATGGAGGCTTTCAAAATGGATTTCATTTTCATGGATTTCAGCTGGATGTCCTCATACAATTTGTAAAACAAACAGGATGGAATTACCTGTCGCAATTCCAGCGGCCGGGCTCATTATATATCAACCAGCCTGTCTGGGTAATGGGTGGCTGGCAACGTCCCGGACAGCAGTCGTCGATACAACAGTATGCTGAAAATTTCAGATCACCTGCGGCAAAAGCATATAGCAACGCACAAGCAAGCGATGCTTCCACCAGTGACGCTTCCTTTATCAGGCTAAAAAACGTATCGCTATCCTATGAGCTGGAGAATAAGTGGTTAAAGAAAGTGTCGTTGTCAAGCGTCAGAATTTTCCTGGAAGGACAGAATCTGCTTACCCGAACAAAATTCTTAGGGATGGATCCCGAAAACCAAAATGCCCAGATCCTTCCACCTTTAAGGGTATTGGCAGCGGGGATTCATATTGGACTTTAAAAAATAATTTATGACTACAACAGCTAGAAATAAAAATGGCTTGCTCACAAATCTCTGGAAAAAGAAAGGAGTACCTGTGCTCGTCATATTCATCATGCTCCTCGCCGCTTCATGCAAAAAGTTTGTTTCTATTGATCCTCCCATCACACAGATAACGACTTCCACTGTTTATGCTTCGGACGCAACCGCAACCGCGGCGATATCCGGGATTTATAGCCAGATGATCGGCACCACTTCTTTTGCGAGCGGCGGGCTGGGAAGTGTTACCGTTATGACAGCGCTGTCGGCAGATGAATTGATCAACTATAGTCCTTCCCAGGATTATCTGCAATTTTATACCAATGCCATCAATCCGGTGAATAATTCGGTATTGACCTCTAATTTATGGCTGCCGATGTACAGCTTTATCTATCAGGCAAACCTAGTTCATGAGGGCCTTTCCAGATCAACGGCGCTCACTGTTTCTACCAGATCCCAGTTGATGGGAGAAGCTCTTTTCCTCCGCGCCTTTTGTAATTTTTACCTCGTGAATTTGTTTGGGGACGTGCCCCTGGTAACATCAACAGATTACAGACAGAATAAAAATTTGTCAAGGGCCTCCAAAACTGAAGTGTTTTCCCGGATCATCGATGACCTGAAGGAAGCCCAAGGTTTGTTGAACGATGATTATTCGTTCACCGCAGGCGAAAGAGTACGCCCCAACCAATGGGCTGCCACTGCCCTTCTCGCGAGAGCTTTCCTTTACGCAGGACAATATGCCAACGCGGAAGCCGAAGCATCCAAGATCATCAATAATTCAAGTCTTTACAATTTGCTGCCCGACCCCAACGCCGTGTTCCTGAAAAATAGCAGGGAAGCCATATGGCAGCTGAAACCCGTTTCTTCTACAAGGAATACAAATGAGGGTGAACTTTTCATTTTCAACGGAACGCCCGGCAGGGTCTCGCTCAGCAATCAGGTTATGACCGCTTTTGAGACGGGCGATCAAAGGAAAGCTAAGTGGACGGGAACTAGTACGGGCGGCAGCTCAACTTATTTTTTCCCCTACAAATACAAAGTAGCTTCATCTTCAGCGCTCACTGAATATTCCATGGTCCTTCGCGTTGCGGAGCAATACCTTATTCGCAGTGAAGCCAGGGCAAAGCAGGCAAATATTTCCGGCGCGCTCGATGACCTCAACGCTATCCGCAACCGTGCGGGGCTGTCTAATTTCAATGCTGTTACAGAGAGCGCAGTTCTTGATGCCCTCGTTCATGAAAGACAGGTAGAACTGTTTACAGAATGGGGACACAGGTGGCTGGACGTGAAAAGGATGGGAAAAGTTGATCAGGTGATGACTTCCGTCACTCCCATGAAAGGAGGAATTTGGAATACCACGCAACAACTTTACCCCATCCCTCATTCGGAAAGGCTGAATGATCCGAACCTGACCCAAAATCCTGGCTACTAGTTCATCATCGCCAAAGTGAAGCCGATGCGGATGGACGATCACCCCCCCAAGCGATCTCCTTACAATTCACACGAAAAAATTTATTGTATGAAAATTTATCAATGGAAGATTTCCTATGCCCTTTTCATTTGCCTGTTTCCTCTCGTATTATGGTCTCAACAAAATCTTACCGATACAAAGATCATACAGCGCAAAGTAGGCGATACGGTTGCCGACATCAGGCTTGACAACCTGATTAATTTTCCCCGGACGTCCGCACATCTGAGTGAATTCAAGGGACAGATCGTTATACTCGATTTTTGGAACACATACTGCCTCGGCTGCATTCAGTCGTGGGCCAAGCTGCTCTCTTTGCAAAAGAAATTCGGAGACCGCATTAAAGTGATCCTCATCAACCCATGGCAAAGCAATGCCGTCATTCGTGCAGCATTTCAGAAAAGAAAAAAGATCGCCAATATTGACATGACCCTTCCGTGCGCCTCGGGAGATACGAGTCTGTTTGCGTTGTTTGGCGTGAGCGGTGTGCCGTATTTGGTCTGGCTGGATGAAAACAGGGTCATTAAAGGAATCAGCGGCAGTGACATGATGAATGAAAAAAACATCAATGGCCTGCTCCAGAATAGTGCTTACCGCTTCCGGCCACATATTAGCAACGATGATATCATTTCTGTGAGAATTGATAAGCCGTTATTTCTTGATGGCAATGGCGGAAAACCCCGACGAATACTCGGTCAATCGATCTTTGCCAAGGGAAGTGACAGCCTTTTTCCAGCCATTGGAATGCTTTCGGATTCCGTCTACGGATCGTTTGTAGGCGGTAATGCATGTATTAAGGATCTCTACCGCCTTGCTTATAGTGATCGTAGGTCGGCGAACGGACAAATTTTGAAGATGATGCCCAATCGAATATCGCTGGAAATGAAGGATACAGCCGAGTATGTGGTTACAATTGATGGAGAGTATGATTACACCCATAATTTCGCTTACCAGCTTCTTGCGCCCGGCGCCGATTACAACACCTTACAAGAATATTTCCAGAAAGACCTGGACAGGTATATTGGACTTAAGGTTGAAAAAGAAAAAAGACGGATGAAATGCCTGGTGCTAAGCGTCGATGATACGACAAAGATCAGCTACAAAGAAGGTGGACCGCTGCGCTTTGTGACGGAATCCTTGATAAGGTATAACAAGCATCCGATATCAACGCTCATTGAGCAGCTGGAAGATATATTGCCAGCCTATTATAATTCTCCATACCCGATTGTT
>DATMHB010000081.1:0-5365 GCA_035555175.1 Flavisolibacter sp.
CAACAGTCAGACTAAAGCGGTTGAAGAAACTAAAGTCGCCACCGACATTGAGTTTCTTATTAGTCTCCCATTTCAGATTGCGGTTTCCAACGTTGGTGGCTGCATTACCCGCCACGCTTCCGTAAGGCGCTGCACCGAAGCTGCTCAAATAAGGATAATAGCCCCAGGCCGTCAGTGTATTGCCTACGACCGCATAGGATCCGCGGAACTTCACGTCGGACAGCACCTTGTTGATACCACTGGTCTTCCAGAAATCTTCTTCAGAAAGTCTCCAGCCAACTGATCCGCCGGGGAACGTTCCATAACGGTTCTCGGGCGCAAGTCTCGACTGTCCGTCCCTGCGAATCGAGAATTGCAAAAAATATTTGTTGCTGTAATCATAAGTGATCCTTCCGAAAAAAGACTGGAAGCCTGCCTTGTCATAAAATCCTCCTGCGTCGGGCGTGGAAAAAGTATTTGTGATCACATTCACCTGGCCAAAGAAGGGATCGGATATGCCGGTGCCGCCCCCATAAGAGCGCTGGTAAATATCGCTCTGTATTTCTACACCGCCCGTTACGCCCAGGTTGTGTACGTTGGCGAAGGTCTTGCTGTAATTAAAATAATTCTGCCAGTCCAGTCGCGTACGGTGCAGTCCCTGCTCTCTCAAAAATCCGTTCGATCCCCTCCCATCTCCATGCACAGGGTTATAATATTGGAAATCGGTTGCGGTTTGATAATCGATAGAGCCCTGCGAGCGGATCGTCAGGTTAGCAAATGGTGCAATTTCTACATAAGCATTGTTGATGATGCGGTATTTGCTGCTGTTAAACTGGTTATTGTCGAGCACATATTTAATGTTCACATAATTGTTCTCGATCTTTCTTTTGTTCGAATCGGAGCCCAGTGCATCGTTCGCAGGCGGAGGCGTGATATTGTATCCTGTCGGATGATCCGGATTATACACACGCACATTGGGCAATGCTCTTAGGGCAGCCGCCATGGCGCCGGACAGCGAATTACCGCCGTTGTTCTCATCCTTGTCATCCACCTTGCTCAGCGTAATATTATTACCGAACCGTATGAATTTATTCGGCCTGATGTCAAGGTTCGCCCGGAGGTTGTAGCGCTTCGTGCTATTGCTGTATACGATGCCTTTGAGATCGGCCGCATTGAGCGATAAATAATAATTGACTTTGTCTGTGCCACCGCTCAGCGACACGGTATGGCTTTGCGCCGTCGCACTGCTTCTGAAGATCTCATCCAGCCAGTCCGTATTCGTGTTCTGGGCATTCATGAAGGCTGCGGCAGGAAGATTTGCATTGGTAAGCTTCTCGTTGGCTATCTGAACAAACTCCTGCGCATTCAGCAGGGATGGTTTTCTGAATACCTGGCTCATGCCCACATACATATCATAGGCAATGGTGGATTTTCCGGCCCTGCCTTTTTTTGTTGTGATCAGGATGACGCCATTGGCGGCGCGGGATCCGTAAATAGCTGTTGCCGCTCCATCTTTTAAAATATCGACGGTCTCAATATCGGAAGGATTGATATCACTGAGCGGATTTGTGTTCGCGATCCTGGAAAGGCCGCCCTCTCTGGCACTGAACACCGGAACGCCATCCAGAACGATGAGGGGGTCACGGCTTTGCGTAATCGAATTGAAGCCGCGAATGCGTATCCTGGGCTCGGCATTGACGATGCCCGACTGCAGGTTTACGTTCACACCCGCGGCCTTGCCTGCAATTTGTTTGTCGATACTTACCAGCGGCTGGTCCGCTACTTCGTCACCCGAGATCCTGGCAATCGACGAGGTGACGGTCCTTCTTCTTTGCGTACCATATCCAACAACCACGACTTCCTGCAATTGACCCCTGGCGGCTGTGAGGCTCACATCATAAACGCTGGCGTTTCCAATGCTGATCTC
This sequence comes from Flavisolibacter sp., assembly GCA_035555175.1. GTDB lineage: Bacteria > Bacteroidota > Bacteroidia > Chitinophagales > Chitinophagaceae > Flavisolibacter. The sequence continues at coordinate 1,907 of DATMHB010000081.1, forward strand.
ACGTTCGCCCAATCCTACATAGGACACGACCAGCGTTGATTGGCCGGGCCCCAGAACGATGCTGTAAACGCCTTCACTATTGGTGACGACGCCTTGTTTAGAACCTTTTATCACTACGGAGGCGCCCGATATCGGCTTGCCCTCATTATCAGTTACGGTGCCGGTTACAGTCCGGTTCTGCGCAAGCAGTTCAGCATTTAATACTAGCACTGCCAGAAGCAATGTGACTAATCTTTTCATAAATGGAATTCTGGTTTGGCTACTGTAGACATTAATTCGTAGTAAAACGCTTTTGATGTGCGGTGATAATTTGGTGAACCGTGATTTACCGGATGCGAAGTGTGATTATTCACCTCCGTTCAACATGAAAAGCCTAAAAGGTGAAAATCCATCCCGCCGCGGCGGGATAAAATTCAAAATTCAATTTCTCAAAGCACAATGCGAACTAACGGTTCGAAAGGGGCTCCCTTGTTAATCTATTATTTTTCGTTCGGGGCGACTGGAAAGAAAAACGGAAAGAGAAGCACTGTTTGCCCGCCAGGGCTTTCGCGGACGAAGCCAGACCAACTACAGAGGGAGTAACAATGCGAAAGCAAGGGACAATAGTAAGTGTTGTGCTTTAGGATCCTTTTGAATCTTGTCCCGCCGAGGCGGGATGACTTTTGAATTGGTATCAGGCTTCGGCCAGCCACTGCCTAAAGGCTTTTGCCTTTTCCTGACCCACTACAATGAGATGATCGATCTCCTTTATGGTGAGTGTAACGAGCAGCTTCACACGCTCATAACTTTTATAGCCCTGCACATAAGTAACATTGATGATATACTGCCGGTTGGCCCGGAAAAAAAGTTTGCTGTCCAATTCAGCTTCCAGGCTGTTGAGGCTTTTGTCAATAATGTATTTATTGCCCTTGTTATCGAGCACATAAACCACGAGGCTTTCCGTGTAAAAAAGTACAATATCGGTAAGCGGAAGGGAAATATTGGCCAGCCCTTTCTTTACAATGATCCTTGTCTTCCTGTTCAGAAAATAGTCGTTCAGAAAACTCCTGATGGCAACATTGCTGCCGATAAAATGTTTTTCCAGGGCTTTGTATTTCTGGATCGAATGTTTTAAGGTATCCCTGTTCACCGGCTTCACCAGATAATCGATCCCGCTGTATTCAAAGGCATTCACAATGTATTTATCATACGCCGAAATAAAAATGATCGGACAGTGTACCATCACGGCTTCGAAAATGGCGAAGGATAATCCATCGCTGAGCTGGACATCAGAAAGAATGAGGTCAAAATCCGAATCTGATCTCAGAAAGCTTATGCCTTCCTTTACACTTCCAATAACCGCCTTGATCTGGATACGGTCGTCAATTTCTGTCAGTATGGAAGTCAATAAATCAGCGCTAATGGGATCATCCTCTATTATAACTATTGACATCATACGCTTTAGAATTCCTGATCACAGGAAGTTTTACTATGAAGAGTTCTTTATTTTTAATAACACTGATGTCGCTACCGGTAAGCACTTTGTACCGGGTGCGCAGGTTTCTCAGACCGATCTTGGACGAGCTCATCTCAACTCCCCTGCAACGAAGATTGTTGGAAACCACAAGGCAGTTGCGCTCGATGCCGATGGTTATATGAAGGGGGTTGTGTTTATCGAGCTCGTTATGCTTGATCGCATTTTCAATAAGGGTCTGAAGGCTTGAGGGGAGTACAAGGAGTTTATTTGCGTTGTTGGGGATCTGTACTGAAAGCGATACAGCTTCCTTGTACCTGATCTGCAGCAGGAAAAAATAATTTTCAATAAAACTCAGTTCTTCGCGAAGGGTCACAAAATCTGTTTGCCGGTTCTCCACAAAATACTGATACACCTGTATGAGCTTGTATGCAAACCCTTCGGCTTTCTGGATATCGTTCTTTACGAGATAATACAAAGGCATCAGGCTGTTATAAACAAAATGCGGATCCAGCTCATTGCGCAGCACGTTGATTTCTGCCTGCAACAGCTCTCTGTCGAGATGCCTCACGATCTGGCTGTCGATCTGTCTTTCCTTATTAAGAAAAAGCACTTCATAGATCAGGGTGATAAAGACAACCATAGCGCCGCAAGCAAGAGCTCCTCTTAACAGCGCGTCGACATCAATGGCATGGTTGAAAAAAAACTGCCGGGTAAGCAACGCACCGGATGAAGCAATGATGGCCAAGGTTCCCGTAGCAATACACATTACGACCAGCTTGCTGAAGATATCTTCTTTCAGCCTGCTGTTCCTAACGGCGGAAATGATAGCCACAGTTCCCTGCAAGATGAGGAACGCAAAAAAAATAAAATAAGCGAGGACAAAGAAAAGGTCGATGGAAGTAGCGCTGGTAAATACAGATAAATCTGAGGAAAGCGGGAATATAAGTCCCAATAAAGGAATGCAAATTAATTTGAAGCCCCTGTCTCTGACCATAAGTAGTTGTTATCTTGATGAACCGGCCCTCTGGTTTTCGAAAAAAAATTTTGTGTGTACTTATCGGTTATCATTTTTCTACGATTGCATTGATTCAAACGCATCCATGCCAGTTGCAAAAAAGATTTCTTTGGATCTTCCCTGCGCTACAAATGTTCAATTCCCTGAACAAACAATTAGGTAAATTTTAGACAGTTACATAAACGGATTTTTGATTCTGTAAACGGCAATTGGCCGATTCTTATGTGTAGTGTGGGGGATAAATTGTTAAAGAACTTAACAATTCAAAAAAAACAGACGGTAGAAACCGTCTGACGTATATCTATTTTTTTTATCTAAATCTTTGGAACAATGAGAACACTGCTCCTCAGCACATGAGATTACAGCACAAGAATAATTATTAAAATACCGCCGGCATTAAAAGAGTTTGTGATACAATACTATTAGCACCTGAACCATGATAAATTCTGTGTAAATCGATTCGTTGGATCGCGCGCCATGAGGCCTGCCTGCGGCGCTTCGCTGAACGATGCGCCGGCGGACGGACAATAAGTATTCCGGTTATTGGATACGTGATGTCGGTCCCATGTCGCCCTCCTGAGTGGTGGCGACTTGGGACACACGGCGATTTCATATCGTCATTTTCCCACGAGCAACTTTTCAAGGTCTCCTTTTTTGTTTGCATTCCTTAACGGATGTTATTTTCTTTTTCCAACTTCGTGCGTGGGTCTCCCGCCGGGCGGGAACCGCGCACAGTTCTCTTTTGCAAGGTTTCCTTAAAGGAATCGAAGTTTCTTTTTCCAACCTTTTGTCTTGAAACAAAAGGCGGAAAAAAAGAGTGCGAGAGAGAGCGGAGAGCGGAAGCATGATTCTTTGATGTTCGCCCCGTGTCTCCTTTGCAACCCTTGAAGGGTCGAAGTAACCATCGACTTTTAGTTCTTTAGTTAGCGAGGGACACGGGGACATTCAATCGTATTCTTTCCTTCTTACAACTTCGTGCGTGGGTGTC
>DATMHB010000082.1:0-2134 GCA_035555175.1 Flavisolibacter sp.
GAAAAAAATGCACGGGAAATTTTTCACCAATTTAAATTGCCCGCGGAACAAAGAGCAGACGAAACCATCCGCTGCGGCCGTGAAAAATCTTCGGGGACGAGCACCAAAAACACGCCGAATGATTTAGAAAAGGTACCGGTATACTTCATCCACCCTGCCCATCGTGACCACTTCGATATTGAATTTTTGTTTGCCGAGACCTTTTTGATTGTATTTTGAAACAATGATTTTTTTAAAGCCGAGTTTTTCCGCTTCTGCGATCCTCTGCTCGATCCTGTTCACTGCCCTGATCTCACCACTGAGTCCTACTTCACCGGCAAAGCATACATCATGCGAACAAGCAACATCCTCATAAGAAGAAAGCAGTGCCACCAATACAGCGAGATCGATTGACGGATCTTCCACCTTTAGCCCGCCTGCAATATTGAGGAACACATCCTTTACACCAAAGTGGAAGCCGCCTCTTTTTTCGAGTACAGCAAGCAGCAACTGTAAACGCCTCAGGTCAAATCCGCTGACGGTTCGCTGGGGCGTCCCGTAAACCGATTGCGTTACGAGCGCCTGCACTTCTATCAGCAATGGACGCTGTCCCTCGATGGTTGCTGCAATCGCAATTCCACTCAGCTGGTCTTCTTTTTGGGTGATGAGAATTTCACTCGGGTTCAGCACGGGGCTCATGCCCGCCTCGCTCATCTGATAGATGCCTAATTCAGCTGTGCTCCCGAATCGATTCTTCAGTGTGCGCAGGATGCGATAAGCGTAGTGCCGGTCGCCTTCAAATTGAAGAACCGTGTCTACCATGTGCTCAAGCAATTTCGGACCTGCGATGCTTCCTTCTTTTGTAATATGCCCGATCAGAAATACAGGTGTATTCGTTTCCTTTGCGAACTGCTGGAATTCTGCAGCGCATTCTCTTATCTGCGATACGCTGCCCGGTGAAGAATCAATGAAGGGTGATTCAAGCGTTTGAATGGAGTCCACGATGATCAGACCCGGTTTTAATTTTTTTATCTCTGAGAAAATGGTCTGGGTAGATGTCTCCGTGAGCAGATAAAAATCCTCATTGGCAAGATTAAGGCGGTCGGCGCGCATTTTTATCTGTTGTTCACTTTCTTCACCCGAGATATAAAGTGTGATAGTATCCTGCAACATCAAACCCATTTGAAGGAAGAGCGTTGACTTCCCTATGCCGGGTTCACCCGCGATGAGCACGATGCTGCCGGGCACGATACCACCTCCGAGTACCCTGTTCAATTCACCATCCGGTGTAACGAGCCGTGGAGTATCCTGAGTCCGTATCTCGTGCAGCGCTCGTGTTTTTTTTGTGACGGTCTCACCATTATAACTTTGCCAGTCGCCCGCCGAGGATTTTTTTGTTTCCTTTTGAATGATTTCTTCAACAAAACTGTTCCATTGATGGCATGAAGGACACTTGCCCAGCCACTTCGCACTTTCATATCCACAGTTTTGACAGAAATATGCTGTTTTTACTTTCGACATTGAGTAAAATTAGTTTGAATTAAAAAAGAAAGTCTCGTAACAGCAGTCGGAAAAGGAGAAGAAAAAAGAGGAGAAAAAACTGTAGTAAAAAGGGCTGATCTTACGATCAACCCTCTTACTTACTAACCCATTAAATTCTGACACTAAATTACAAATCTGCCCCACATTACAAAATTATTTTTTGGCCTTGTGAATAACTTTTACTCTATTTTATATAAGATCCTTTAACAAAACTGCCTTTCTAACATTTTGATAATCAGTGCTTAAATGGCAGAGAAAATGTTGAGCCACTGATTTGCACCGCTGCTAAACTGACAGCGAAGCGCTCAAAAAAAACCTTCGTCTGACAAAAAGTGAATTTACAGTTGGTTGCATTGATTTGGATACAGATTTGAGTGGATTATCAATAAATTTTAAGTCAATGACACCCTCCATATTTTTTCTTTCCATCGTATTCATCGGCATCAGCATGGTCGTTTCCATGATCCTGAAGAGCCGGTTTGCCGCTTTTAGCAAAATCCCGCTGGCCGCCCGGCTCACCGGTAAGGAAATTGCCGAAAAAATGCTCCGGGAGAACGGTATTTACGACGTTAAGGTAGTTTCAGGCGAAGGTTTTTTAAGCGACCACTACAAT
>DATMHB010000083.1:0-2131 GCA_035555175.1 Flavisolibacter sp.
CCACAGCAGATGGCGGATTCATAATGACAGGCTTTTCTTCGTCTTCCAATCTCGCAGGATATCATCCTAACACGGGGTCAACGGCGGGTGACTTCTGGACCATTAAGCTATCGAACGTAATTGTTCCGGTAACAGCCCCAAAGATCTCTATTGCTACTGCGTCAACAAATGTGTGCTTCAATGCACAGGTGGTGTTCACTGCCAATGTAATTAATGGCGGCATTGGCGATACGTATCAATGGACGGTGAATGGCGTGAATGCGGGCCCTAACAGTCCAACATTCACCACCACGTCGTTGAATAACGGGGATGTGGTGAAGTGCAGGCTTTCTTACAAGACAGGCTGCGGGGGCGCATCGGGTTCGGTTGAAAGCAATACGATCACCATGATCGTTCGTGATGCCGTAATGCCCGAAGTAACGGTAGCCGCCAGTGCTGTTTCGGTTTGTGCAGGGACTCCCATCACATTCACGGCAACGAATAAAAGTAACAGTCCCAGCCCTTCTTACCAATGGTCTGTCAACGGAACTCCTGTCGGAACCGACAGTCCGGTTTTTACAAGCAGCACCCTGGCCAATAATTCAGTCGTAGTGTGCAGAATGACAGTGCCTCAGTGCATTGGCACAACCAAGGATGATTCTGATCCAATCACCGTTAGTGTCAAGCCCTTTCTCAATCCATCCATTATCATTGCCACCACTATGCCCACCGTATGTGCATCCAGCGTTGCGTATTTTACAGCGAAAGCAACGGATGCAGGTACCGCTCCGCATTACCGTTGGCAGATCAATGGCATCGATGCAGGAAATGACAGCCCTACCTTTTCAACCTCTGCGCTTGTCGATGGCGATGTGGTAAACTGCGTGCTCATACCCGATGCGGCCGCCGTATGTTCCAACACGTCACAGGTAAAATCAAACTCCATAAAGGTCGCGGTGACAGCAGCACTGCCAACGTCGATCCAGATCAGTGCATCAGACAATGGGGTATGCGAGGGATCAGTGATCAACTTCACGGCGGTTGTGCAAAATGCAGGAAGCAATCCACAGCTGCAATGGGAAGTAAATGGAAAAAAGGCAGGAACGAACAGCACGTCGTTTTCGTCAGCTACGCTCAGGAACGGCGACGAAGTCACCTGCGTGTTGACTGCCGCTAACACACCGTGCGCGCTTGCCGTTGTACTCACCTCGAACAATATTCATATAGTGGTGAAGCCGAAGCCATTGGTGTCGATCAGCCCTTCCGATACTTCCGTAATGGCGGGTACCGAATTGCAGCTGAAAGCAACCGTCGGTGGAAGCCAGGCATCGTTCCAATGGAGTCCGACCAACAGGCTGGCCAATCCGCAATCGCTTACACCCACAACGGTGCCGCTGCAGGAAACCACGCAATTTCAATTACTGGTGAAAGGTTCTAATGGATGCGAGGCAGCGGCGGGCGTTAAGATCTCGATCAGAAGAAAGCTATTTATGCCCGATTCATTCACGCCTAATGGAGACGGAAAGAATGATGTATTTCGCATTCCGGCGGGCGTTGCCCTCGACCTGAAAGAATTTGCCATCTTCGACAGATGGGGTAATAAATTGTTTGCTACCCATGACATCAACCAGGGATGGGACGGCCGCTACAACGGCCAGGCCCTCGATGCTAACACCTATGTATATTCGATTTCAGGTAAAGAGGAGGGAAGGCAGGTGGCGATAAAAGGTACAGTAACGCTGATCAGGTAGACGGACAAAAGCAAAAATAAAAAGGTCCCGCACGGTGAGAATACCGTACGGGACCTTTCAAATTATATGCGTACTATCTTTTGATCAGCTGAACGCTCCTGTTTTCATTATCCCACTGGGCGTTGAGCGTGTAGGTTCCTTTCGGCAACGCACTCATGTTAATGGTGACCTGGTTATTACCTTCCGGTAACTGGTTCACCTGCTGCCGAACGACAGCGCCTTTGCTATCAACAATGGAAATGACAAGCTTTGCTTTTTGATCGAGCTCAATGTTCACCACTGCCTTATCAACAACCGGATTGGGGAACACACCAAATTTTTGTACAGGTCCGCAATTGCTTCTGATAGTGGAGGTCACGGTCTTCCTTCCATCAATATCCTGCTGAACGATCCTGTAAAGG
>DATMHB010000084.1:0-5485 GCA_035555175.1 Flavisolibacter sp.
AGGTGAAGCGTTTTATTACCGGGGAAAGAAATGCTTTTAATGATCGCAAAGAGGTCATCATACCGCGCTCTCGCAAGGGCATGAATATCCGGGTAGATGGCAAATAAACCAGGCGTGGTCATGTTCACCCTTTTGTCTGTGCATTGAGCAGACAGGATCACAGCCACCAATAATTCATAGGGATTCCCGAAAACGAGCTCTGTTTCCGCTTCAGGCCTCGTTATTTGAAAATAATCGATGACGGCATCAAATCGTTCTTTCCTGGTCATGCAGCCTGCGAAATTAGGAAGACATCGCTAATGAATGCAGGTCATATCCACATAGACCTTCTCAGCGGGAAGGCAATGGGTCAGAGGGATCATGCAGAACCATTTACCGGGGAGCCGGCGATGTTATTTAGTGACCTTTTCTTCTTTCCGGGCGTGAGCGAGGATATTCAGAACAACTTCGGTACGGGGTGAGACGGTAATGGAATTCAAACGCTCCATCGAGGTTTTTAAGACGGCGAGCTTTTCTCTTAGCGACCAGTCCTCTTGAAGGGCTTTTTCAATAGCGGCAGTAACATCCGGTGATGTTTCCTTATACAAGAAAAGGATCAGGTCCTCTGGTGAGTAATTGTACATAGATCTTGGAATGGCTTTAAAAAAATACACGAGTCCAAAAAATGAGTTCGTTCCATTATAAACGGATGCCATGGAACTGTTATTGCCCGGATCTGCAATTATTTGGTCTCAAGCGGCTTTATCAGGAACAGGTCTTCGTTCTCACGCTTCATCAGGTATTTTTCACGGGCATATTTTTCAATAGCGGAAGCATTGAATTGCAAGTCTTTAGAGAATTTCCTATCCTCCGCAATGCGTTTGGCAAAATATTCTTTGGTCTGGCTGATCTCGCGCAATTCTTTTCTCCTCTCCAGCTGGGTAAACACGTCGTTCCGGTCGAAAAACAGGATCCAGACCACGAAAACAAAAACGGCAATAAAATATTTATTCTTTATCCAGGAGGGTATTTGCGCCAGCAGTTTCATGTTATTATAAAGATAAAACACCCGGCCGGGAATCAAAATTTTATAGCCGGAATAACCGGATGTCTCGATAAAGTCAAAATTCAAAAGCTTCCTAAAGGCGGTTGCAAACAGATAGTTCGGCCAAATAACCTGTGACCAAAAAAGATTGGGCCCCTGTTTGACTTTTGAATTTTGACTTTTGAATCAGGCCGCGTCGTTTATTTCCCAAACTTCAGCTTATTCGAAGGATAATACGCCGATTCACCCAACAGCTCTTCTATCCTGATGAGCTGATTATACTTTGCCATCCTGTCGGTGCGCGAAGCTGAGCCGGTCTTGATCTGTCCACAATTGAGTGCAACTGCAAGGTCAGCGATCGTAGTGTCTTCGGTTTCGCCGCTCCTGTGGCTCATGATGGTATTGTAACCATTATGCTGCGCCATGGTTACCGCATCGATCGTTTCGGTAACGGTTCCGATCTGGTTCACTTTTACCAGCAGTCCATTGGCAATGTGTTTTTCAATGCCCTGCTTAAGCCGTTTTACGTTGGTAACGAAAAGGTCATCGCCCACAAGTTGCACCTTATTGCCCACGGCTTCCGTCAACATTTTCCATCCATCCCAGTCATCTTCAGCCATTCCATCTTCGATTGAGATAATGGGATATTGATTCACCCAGCTCGCCCAGTACTTCACCAGTTGTTCGCTGGTCATGGTTTTTCCATCGCTTTTATGAAACACATATTTACCGCCTTTATACAACTCGCTATTGGCTGCATCCATCGCAATAAAGATCTGCGAACCCGCCTTGTAGCCTGCGGCATCGATAGCGGTAAGAACCGTTTCAATGGCTTCTTCATTCGAACCGATATTGGGTGCGAATCCACCTTCATCACCTACGTTCGTGCTGTATCCTTTTTTCTTGAGCACCGATTTCAGTGCGTGAAATATTTCAACCCCCCAGCGCAGACCCTCGCTGAATGAGGAAGCGCCAACGGGCATCACCATAAATTCCTGGAAGTCGATCTTGTTATCCGCATGTGCTCCACCGTTAAGGATATTCATCATGGGCACAGGAAGCGTTTTTGCGTTGGTGCCGCCGATGTAACGGAACAGTGGCAGGTTGGCTTCTTCTGCTGCCGCCTTGGCAACGGCCATGCTCACTGCAAGAAGCGCATTGGCCCCAAGCTTGCCCTTGTTTTCAGAGCCGTCGAGCCGGATCATCAGTTCGTCGATACCCGTTTGGTCGGCCACATCATAGCCCTCGAGTTCGGGGGCAATGATCTCGTTTACGTTCTTTACGACTTTCAATACGCCCTTGCCTACATAAACTTTTTTATCGTCATCCCGTAGTTCTACTGCTTCATGAATACCCGTGCTGGCGCCACTGGGCACAGCTGCGCGCCCCATTGCGCCTTCATCAGTAATGACATCTACTTCTACCGTCGGATTGCCGCGGCTGTCTAAGATTTGTCTCGCAAAAATTTCAGCTATGTAACTCATAGTTGGTTATGATTGTTTGTTGGTTTTTGTATGAGATCCTGTTGATCCCCTGAATGATTTAATTCTGATCTCCTGCATGAGTAAGGGAGCGGAAAACTTCCTCGAGGGATTGGTTTTCGCTTTGCAAAGAAACGATGTTGAGGTTATGTTGCAAAGACAATTCAAGCAGCTGCTTGCGGAGGGCTTCAGGCTCATCCGTTGCGATCGCCCAGGTGCGGTCATCGATCTTATCTACTGATTTTGCGTTGGAGAGCCGCTTCAGCCATTCCGGCTCGAGCGGTTCTTTGAAACCCACTCGTACAATATTGGATGAAGACCGCTGCTGCAGGTTCTGCAGCCGGTCGTCTGCCACGATCTTTCCCTTATTGATGATGATCACTCGATCGCAGATGGCTTCCACTTCCTGAAGAATATGTGAAGAGAAGAGCACAAGCTTGTTTCTGCCCTGTTCTTTGATGACATTCCTGATCTCAATGATCTGATTGGGATCGAGTCCGCTGGTTGGCTCATCCAGGATCAACACTTCAGGATCGTGGATCAGCGCGGCGGCCAGACCCACCCGTTGCTTGTATCCTTTTGACAACTGACCGATGGTTTTATTGCTCTCAATAGTGAGACCCGTCAAACGAACGACTTCTTCCACTTTTTCCTTCTTGCCTCTTATCCCATGTACGTCGGCAATGAAACTGAGGTATTCCCTCACGTACATATCATAATAAAGTGCATTGGATTCGGGAAGATAGCCGATCTTCTTTTTTGCTTCGTGAGGATGCTTCTTTACATCAACGCCGCTTACCCGTATTTCGCCGGCGCTGGGTTCCAGAAAACCCGTGATCATTTTCATAGTGGTAGATTTGCCCGCGCCATTGGGGCCAAGAAATCCGACGATCTCGCCTTCGTTAATATCGAAGGAGATATCATTCACGGCCCGCTGTTCTCCATACAATTTGGTGAGGCCTTTTACAGTAATGGACATGGTGCAATTTACGTGTTTGCATGTTTTAACCTCTATCAGGTCCTGATTTCACCATCATAAGAACCTTTAAGGGCATACCATCCAAATATGATCAGACCCACCGAGATCGGCGTAAACACAATGATGATAATGATCCATGGAATAGGTTTGCCTATGTCGCCTTTCGCACTGTTGATGTTGGTGGCGGCAGCATACATCAGCGCAAAGATGGAGGCAATGCCAATTATGATCCAGACGATCCCGAGCAGTCTTTTAACTTGATCCATAAATTCAGTTTAGATATTCCACAATTCAATGATTAATCTGTAATGTTCCGGTCTACTTTATTCGACAGGTATAACATGCCGATCACAAAACACAATCCGGCCACGATGATCGGATACCACAGCCCTGATAAAGGCGTGCTTCCGGGAATGGTCGTGATGAGGGTTGCTATAAAGGGAACCAGTCCCCCGAAGACACCGTTACCGATATGATAGGGCAGCGACATCGACGTATAGCGTATCCTCGTGGGAAACATCTCCACAAGGAATGCAGCAATAGGACCGTACACCATCGTCACAAAGAGTACCATGACGGCGATCAGGAGGATCATTGTCCATTTATGATGCTCCGGCAACGTAATTTCCTTTGTGGTCTGCGCAGCATTATTGACCGTCTTTGTTATTGATTTTAATAGAGTGCCGTCTGTGTATTGCAGTACAACGGTTCCGGGCGGGCCGACCCGCGGCGCACTGGCACTCATTACGAGTTGCTTTTTAGAAGTGTCGGCAAGGGAGTACAGCTCTTTAAAGATCGGCCGGTAAAGGAGTATGCCCAGGAGCATGCCGGCCATCATGATGTTTTTTCTTCCCCAGCGGTCCGACAGTGCGCCAAATACGACAAAGAAAGGGGTAGCAAAGACAAGCGCGATCAGAATGATGGTATTCGCCTGTTCGTATTCGATATTGCACTTCGTGAGAATGAAACTCTGTGCATAGAACTGGCCTGTATACCAAATGACGCCCTGGCCCATAGTAGCGCCGAACAGCGCAAGCAGCACCATCCGGAAATTCTCACGATGACCAAAGCTTTCTTTTAATGGATTCACAGATGTCCTTCCTTCCGATTTCAAACGTGCAAAAAGTGGCGACTCATGCATTCTCAGACGTATAATAATGGAGACCACCACCAGCACTATCGAAAGGAGGAAGGGATAACGCCATCCGTTTCCTTCCGAAAATTCATGAACACCCACAAGTCTGCGAATGGAAAGGATCACGCCAAGCGATAAGAACAGGCCAAGTGTAGCGGTTGTCTGGATCCAGCTGGTAAAATATCCGCGCCGCTGCACAGGCGCATGTTCTGCCACGTAAGTAGCCGCTCCGCCATACTCGCCGCCAAGCGCAAGTCCCTGCAGCAGGCGCAACAGCAATACCAGTATTGGAGCCAATGCTCCGATGGTAGCATAGGAAGGCACAAGACCGATAAGAAAGGTTGAGCCGCCCATCAGCACCAGCGTCAGTAAGAAAGTATATTTTCTGCCTACAATATCACCCAATCTTCCAAACACCAGTGCACCAAAAGGTCGGACAATAAAACCCGCCGCAAAAGTTGCCAGCGTGGCGAGAAGCGCTGTGGTTGGATTGGTGTCGGGAAAGAATTTTTTTGCAATGATCGTTGAAAGGCTTCCGAAGATGTAAAAGTCGTACCATTCTATTAACGTGCCGACTGAGGAAGCAGTAATAATTTTCCAGATACCCCTGGTCGAAGGGTTTTGCATTGGCTTCAGTTTCTCTAAAAATAACCAATGAAATCATGAATACGATGATGCGGTCAGGAAATAAAATGAAATCCTTTTTGCAATTAAGATCTATATTTCAAAAAAGAGCTGCTGCAATTTATTTTACAGCTGCTGCGATCTTTGAATCTGCGGTGCCGTAATACAGCAACCACTTTCCTTTGTACCGGACCAATCCTTCCAGGAAGCAAACATGATTCACCTGTCCCGTGATCTCGTAT
>DATMHB010000085.1:0-4465 GCA_035555175.1 Flavisolibacter sp.
AAGATCAGAATAGTCCGTTGCCTGCATCAATATACTATCGATGTGAGATACCGAAACCTTGTTTTCATTTACCGGGTCGGAAGACATTGCTTTCCATTCCGCATCTGCCCCAAAAGTCTTCCAGTGCGCATTTCTGTCATCGACGCTCGAAAAGCTTGGCATGTACATGAAATTAGGCATACGGCTGCCCGATATCACCTTTGCATAAAAGAGCGTATTGAATTGAAGCTTCCTGAACAACTCGATTTCACCGTTCTCAAACATGGCCACCTTCTTGTCGTGCAGTTTTTCTGTAGGACTTTCATAACTTCTGAGCTCGAAAATATTCCCCTGCTTTTTTTCCGGAAGTATCCAATGCTTCTGGCCGTTAAATGCTTCGAGCAGTATCGATTCCATCCTGTCGTAGGGAGCATGGTCGGACGGCGCTTCTCTGAAGCTCTTTCCTGCAGTCATATACGACTCATCTCTTCGCAGCTTCCTATCGAGGTCAGTGAATGACTTCATCGAACTAAAAGGAATGATAACAAATACGGACTTCACTACCGCAGTATCATTCGACAGGGGTTTGAGCACGCCCGCCTTTTTTATGCCGGCCCTGTGCAACGCGGGCAGGTAAGCATCCTTCAGGAATTGATCGAGCTGCTGCATCTGCTCATTTGTTCTGAGCTTATATATCCTTATCTGGTAAAGATCTTTGCGCGGTGGGGCCGCATCAACATTAAGGAGAAACGAAACGGACAATACAGATAGCAGAAAGATTTTGCGCGCGTGGTTAGTGAGCATGTGAAAGATTTATCGTAAAGATAATTCCTGAAGAGACAAGGATTCCTCCAGGGCACTGAAAAAGCAATGACAATTATTATTATCTTAATGGGCAAGTTTTACACCTGCTTATGCGCCATCTTCTCGCCTCGCTCGTATTGCTTGCATTCTTTTCCTGCGAAACTTCAGTTGCGGACAAAGACAACCGGCAGATCACTGCCAAGAATGAGATCAGGAGTAAGCTGCCCCCAAGGTCGAAAGGCTTTGACGTGACAGGCTTTCGCGAAGACACGCTTTCGTCCTGGACCGATACCGCATTCAAAAGGCCTATCAGGTATGTGCTCGATTACCAGTATAGTGATTCAATGGGCGTCGTGCAGCGCCGGACCGGATCGGTTGTATTTACGCCGGATGGTAAATCCATCATCAATATTGCTCCTAACGATACTTTGACCCACTAATATTTTTTATGCGGCCTCCCATTCAACGCTTTCTTTCCCTGGACGTATTTCGCGGAATGACCATCTGCTTCATGATCATTGTCAACACCCCCGGAAGCGGGGCCACGCCTTTTGCGCCGCTCGAGCATGCCGGCTGGCATGGCTTTACGCCCACCGACCTTGTGTTCCCTTCCTTCCTGTTTGCGGTTGGAAATGCCATGAGCTTTTCCCTTGGCCGCTACAGGGAAATGGGCAATGGCCCTTTTTTCCGGAAGATCCTGAAACGCACCCTGCTGATTTTTTTGCTTGGCTACCTGATGTACTGGTTTCCTTTCTTCAGGCTCGATGCGCAACGACATATCATTGGCGCGCCCATCGCCAATACAAGGATCATGGGCGTGCTGCAGAGGATCGCGCTCTGTTATTTTTTTGCTTCCGTGCTCATTCATTATCTGTCGGCAAAAAAGGTCATTATCGTCAGCATACTATTGCTGCTTGGATATTGGGTATTGCTGCTGGCCTTTGGTAATCATGGCCAGCCTTATAGCCTGCTTGGTAATGCCGGACTTTACCTCGATAAATTCCTTATGGGTTCCAATCACCTGTATCACGGCGAAGGAATTCCTTTTGATCCTGAAGGATGGCTGAGTACAATGACGGCCATTGTGAACGTGGTAGCGGGCTATTTCACGGGCCGCTATATCCAGGAAAAAGGAAAAACCTATGAAACCATTTCGAAGCTCATGCTAACGGGTGCGCTGCTGATCTTCATCGCTCTTTGCTGGAACATGGTTTTTCCCATCAACAAAAAATTGTGGACCCCTGCATTTGTGCTGCTCACCTCCGGCCTTGACATGCTGCTTATCGCAGCCCTTGTTTATATCATCGAGATCCTTAACCGCAGCAATAACTGGTGGACCAAATTCTTTGTGGTATTTGGAAAGAATCCACTGATCATATATCTGCTCTCCGAAATTATGGTGACGGTATTATTCATGATCCCGGTTGGCAATCAAAGTTTCTTTGGCTGGATCAATAAGGTCTTCTTCCAGGTGGTTGCGCCCGGCGCGGTCGGCTCGTTGCTCTTTGCACTTTCTTACATGCTGTTTTGCTGGGCTGTAGGATGGTGGATGAATAGGAGGAAGATTTATATCAGGGTGTAGGGGTCACCAAGGCGCCAAGGTTTCACGCCAAGCCGCAAAGCCGCCAGGTACGCAAAAGCGCTATAAAAAGTAGAATCTTTACTATACCAACGCAATCATTCCTACGGAGCAATAGCTAAGACTGCATTAAAGCATTAAATGTCGAAATGCCCACCACCCACTCTTCGAACAGAGGATCTGGTCCAGCGCCTTATTTCCGTGGGTATCTTAACGACATTTATTCTTTGAAGAAGGCCTGACGGAATACAGCGCCCTTTGGTCCGTCGCATAGCACGATGAGGAGACTTTGAATTAAAGACCGTCCAGATTCAGAGTGCTGCAGAGCGCCGATTCATAAGAGGCGGCCTACGGATTTAGTGCATCGTGCGCATTGAATCGGCTTGAACTTTTGGCTCCACCTTTTGTTTCAAGACAAAAGGTTGGAAAAAGAAAATAACAACCGTTAAGGAAACTCCGCAAAAGAGAAGCAACGCCGCACGTCACGCCGAAGGCGGAGACTCGCGGGCAAAGTAAAAGAAACTAAGATTCCTTTCAGGAAACTCCACAAAGGGAAATTAAAGCGCAAAAAGTGAAAGGTGCGAGGAGATGACGCGAAGATGCGCAATCGTTTCACTCTGCGTTTCCTTGCAGGCTTAGCGCTCTTTGCGCTTAATTTCTCTAGACAAAAAAATCCACTCATCTCATCAATTTCCTTATTAATTCCTACATTCAACCTGCACAATGGATATCCCGGTTGCCCGAGGCTGATCGCCCGCATCAGAGATATCCGTTTCAGAAACCAACCAATAAACAAAGCCAATACTAAGACCATGGGTAACGACAACAGCAAATCAAGGCGAAGCTTTATCACCAACGTTACAAAGGGAATGATCGGCGCTACCATGCTTCCCTCCATCATTACCTCAAGAGACCGCAAAAAAAATATGCAGGCGCTATTCCGTCCTCAGAAAGATTATGCGGCGAACGATCAGCTGCAGATCGCGCTTATTGGATCAGGCGGCATGGGAGTGGCCGATACCAACACGGCCATTACAGTTCCGGGTATCAAGCTCATGGCCGTATGCGATCTGTATGATGGCCGCCTTTCCGAAGCACGGAAAAGATGGGGCAATGATATCGACACCACGAGGGACTACCGTGAAATACTCGACAGAAAAGATATCGATGCTGTCATCATCGCCACACCCGATCACTGGCACCGGGATATTTCGGTTGCTGCGATGAACAAGGGGAAGCATGTGTACTGCGAGAAACCCATGGTGCATGATATCAGCGAAGGTTCCTCTGTAGTAGATGCACAGAAAAAAAACAAAGTCGTCTTTCAGGTGGGAAGCCAGGGACTCAGCTCGCTTGGCAATGAAAAAGCAAAGCAATTATTGAAGGAGGGCGCCATCGGCAAACTCAATTATGCAGAAGGCTTCTGGGCCCGCATGTCACCAACAGGGGCGTGGCAATATCCCATTCCGGCCGATGCCTCTCCATCCACAGTGGACTGGGACAGGTTTGTTGCCAATACTAACAAGCGGCCTTTTGATCCGCTGCGTTTCTTTCGATGGAGAAATTACCGCGACTATGGTACCGGCGTTTCAGGCGACCTGTTCGTTCATCTTTTCTCCAGCCTGCACTTCGTTACCGGTTCAATAGGTCCCAATAAAGTAATGCCAACAGGCGGCCTGCGCTATTGGAAGGATGGAAGGGAAGTCCCGGATATCATGCTCGGCATGTTCGATTATCCTGAAAGCGAAGCACACCCCGCATTCAATCTTTCTTTAAGAGTGAACTTCGTTGATGGCACAGGCGGAACCAATTACCTGCGCATGGTGGGAAGCGAAGGTTCAATGACAGTAGAGTGGGATAAAGTGACCCTGTATAAAAATAAATCTACCGAAGATGCGAATGATCCTTTGCTGAAGACGAAGAATAATACACCTGCCGGCAAGGAATATGTGTACGAAAGAAAAACAATGCTGCCACCGGATAATCTTGTTTATACGGCGCAGGAGGGATATAAGGGTGCACACTTCGACCACTTCTACAATTGGGCAACGGCGATCAGGAATAAGACCGATGTTACAGAAAACTCATTGTTTGGTTATCGCG
>DATMHB010000086.1:0-2235 GCA_035555175.1 Flavisolibacter sp.
ATCCAATCAAAATTTATTTAACGTACTGGCTGGGCTGCGCATTACCATCGCCCTGCACACTTTCACTTTCAGTACGCAGTATGTTGGGATTGTTATTCGTATTGTTTCCCGAATTATGCTTTGTCTCAATGTACTCTTTAAAATTCATCACATCCTGACGGATCATTTTTTCAAAAACCGGTGTGAGCGCCTTCGCTAAACCCGCGCCGATCTCACCGGCCGGAGGATGATAGATCATTACCACTTCCAGCTCAGTTCCCTGCCCGCCAAGCGCATCATGGAACATCACCTTGCCGGCATTATTGATCATTGAATTCGGGATCGACTGCCAGCCGATCAGATAGCCCGGCTCTTCTTTAACGATCTCCGCATTCCATTTGATCTTTCCGATATTGCCCGGTACCACTGCTTCCCAATGCGAATGCTTTGAATCGATCTCGGTTACAGAAGCGAGATGCTTCATGAACAGGGGGAGATTCTCCAGCTTGCGCCAGAATGCATATACTTCATCTTTTGGCTTATTCACGATCAATCCGGTGCGAATATTAACCGCGGGCGTATGTGAAATGCCCTTTGTTTTTCCGAGGCTTGAATACACTGCGCAATGGCCGGATGCACCACGGTATAATAAATAACCGCCGAGAGCAGTCTTGATCAGGCTATTGATCGGGCTCTTGAAAAGCCCGTTCAAACCAGAGGAAAGAAGCCATCCGCCTAAAGCGGCACTCGCAATTCTTTCGCCCTGGCCCACGTTCACAACACCACTGCCTGAGTGGGGCTGAAATTCATTGTCGGCGTGCCAGCTTCCGTATTGTTCGTTTGCCATAGATTTTATTTTTCGGTGTATAAAATTTTAGATACGCTTCATTTTTTGCAATTATTATGCCCTTGACCTGTTTAAATGCAGGAAATAAAAAAGCCCCAACTTTTATCAGGGCTATTATTGATTATTTGAAATGAGTAGAAAATACTCCACAGCTACAAGACCATCCCTGCATTCACCATAGTCTTTATCTCTTTTTTACCCGGATACTGCTCCAGTGCTTTTTGCAGGCAATCCATGGCATCATTCAGGTCTTTTAGGTTCAATACATAAGCAAGACGAACTTCATCTTTGCCGAGTCCGGGTGTGCCGTAAAATCCGGTAGCGGGCGCCAGCATCACTGTTTTGTTTTCAAATGAAAAAGATTCGAGCAGCCATTGACAAAAGCGGTCCGAATCATCTATCGGCAATTTCGCCATTGCATAAAATGCACCTCCGGGATTGGGACAAAATACACCCGGCATTGCGTTCAGCCGGCGCACCAGTAAATCCCTTCTTGCAAGGTATTCCGATTTTGGTTTATCAAAATAAGACGCGGGAAGATCCACCGCAGCTTCACCAAGTATTTGCGCCAATCCGGGCGGACTTAATCTCGCCTGCGCAAATTTCATTGCCGCTTCAAACACTGCTTTGTTCTTCGTAACAAAAGCACCCAGCCTGGCACCGCACGCGCTATAGCGTTTGCTTACCGTATCCATCAACACTACATTTTCATTCATGTCCTTCAAATGAAGTGCGCTCACATATTCTCCCGAATAAGAAAATTCACGGTACGCCTCGTCCGAAAAAAGATAAAGGTCGTGCTTCAGACAAACCGTTTTCAGATCTTCCATTTCCTGCCTGCTGTACAAATAACCTGTGGGGTTGTTTGGACTGCAAACAACAATAGCCTTTGTTCTGGTTGTGATCACCTTTTCGAAGTCTGTTATCGGGGGCAGCGCAAATCCAGTTTCGATGCGCGAGGTAATGGGTACTACTTTAACGCCCGCAGCCACTGCAAAACCATTATAGTTCGCATAAAAAGGTTCAGGTATGATCACTTCGTCGCCCGGGTTGAGACAGGAGAAAAAGCCAAACATGATGGCTTCAGATCCGCCGGTTGTGATGATGATCTGCTCCGGCGTGACGTCGATTCCGACTGATTTATAATAGGTGACCAATTTGCGGCGATAACTTTCATTGCCCGCACTATGACTGTATTCAAGCACCCTGATATCTGCTTTTCTAACCGCATCCAGTATCGAGGGTGGCGTTTCAATATCCGGTTGCCCAATGTTGAGATGAAAAACCCTGATGCCTTTTTTCTTGGCGGCTTCTGCATAGGGAACGAGTTTCCTGATAGGAGAGGGTGGCATTTGCCGACCGCGTTCTGAGATTTCTAGCATGCGACAAAATTAGGAAACGGGAAATGT
>DATMHB010000087.1:0-11401 GCA_035555175.1 Flavisolibacter sp.
AAGCCGCATGAAGCAATTTTAATTTTACGCCGGTATCGTTCATCGACGGCAACACGTTAACATGCGCCTCCTGCACCAGGTCGCGGATGTCTTCCATGGAGGGATCGTTGACCAGTTGAATATGTTGACAATGCCGTGCGGCACGAAAAACGCGCGGCGAAATTCCATTGCCTGCTACAACAAAAGGGGTACTGATGCGGCTGAACACCTGTTCGATGAGCCATAGTGCCGCCGACTCGTTTTCAGCCACGGCCATATTGCCGTGATACAAACAATATGGTCCTTTACCTTCCCTGGAATTGACCTGGTGCCATGGAATAAAAGCAGGAATAAAATGAACGTTCAGAAATCCATAATCGTTTTGAAAGGACGCCACATCGGACTGTGAAAGAGAGGCGAGGATCAGGTTTGACGGAAGTTCGCGATAATAATTTTTGATCTGATGGCTTTCAAGCCGCAGGTACATGCGCCTGACAACCTTTTTTTCAGCTTTCGCCAGCATCCTATAATATTCCCTTTCCTCGTTGTGCATCCTCAAAACGACTCGTTGGGGTGTTTTCAAAAAAGCGATTAAACCTGCTGTGTGAAGTCCTTCCAGCAAAACAGGCGCATCATCATCGTTCAATCTTTGTATCAGATGCCTGTTGATGCGCGAGCGGACAATGTAGGGCTTATGAAAATCAAAGGAACGAAGAAAAGATTTACGGTCATAAGCATGGATCTCTTCGCAGAAATCCCTGAGAACACCCGAATCTCTTCCGGGCCTGTAAGCGTAATAATGAAGGATCACCCTTTTGCCTGATTCAGCAAGGGCCTTCACCTTGTAAAACATATCTATGGCGCCGCCATAGTTGGGAGGAGAGGGGGCATCGAGACAAACAATATGCAGTTTTTCATTCAACGCTGGAAGATTTGATGATAATAATCGATCAGGATCTTTTCTTCATTCTGCCAGCAATAAACTTCTCTTGCCTTCATGCAGTTTTCATGCAGCTCCTGCAGAAGTGCTTCGTCGTTCAGCAACCGGTTGATGGCGCCGGCAACCGATTTCGGCGCCAGGTCATCGATCAGCACGGCTACTTTATAAACGTCATTTATTTTTTTGTATTCGGGATAAGCCATGGCCAATTGAGGCAGGCCCGCATGCATATAATCGAGAAACTTATTCGGGAGCGCAAAGTATTGGTTGATCCCTTCTTTTTCAGCCAGCCCGATGCCAAGGGTCGCTTTTTGCGCAATAGGAAAGAGATGCTCGGGCCGCAGCATGCCCATCATCTGCACCTTTTCCTTCACCCGGTATTTGCGAATAAGCCTTTTCAACCTGTCCATAAAATTCCCGTCTCCGCAAATAACCAGATTCGTATCGACGTCGCGAAGCGCGGGGATCAGTGCTTCGAATCCACGTCCTTCGTTCACGGCTCCCTGGTACAGCAGAAATCTTTCTCTTTTTTCAACAGCTGTCCATTCGATCAGCACAGGCAAATTCCTGATGACCGCAAACTTCCGGTTATACCTGCTTTCAAATGCGTTGGCAAGTCCATCACTTACAGTGTATCCATATTTGAATGCGGGCAGACTTATTTGCTCGATCAGCCGCCAGACGCTTCGCACCAACGGACGTGTCCGCACCTCTTTCATTTCCGTGAAGAACTCGTGACCATCGTAGATTCTTTTTATCCTCTTCATTTTTGAAACAAGAAGGCAGGGGAGAATGGTATCAAGGTCAATGGCACAAATGCCATCCATTCTTTTTCTCAGAAGAAAAAAGAAAAGGCGAAGGTTGAATTCGGCATAAAATAAAAATCCGTTGTTGAAAAGACAGCTGATCCTCTTTTGCGCGTAACTCTTTTTACGAAGGGGAAGTGAAGATTTCAGTTTTCTTCCTACCAGCACCACATCATACCCTGCTTTCACCAGAGACGAACAAATGCGCTGCATGCGTTGGTCAAAAGACAGATCGTTAGTTACGATAAAATAGATACGCTTCAAAGGTTGGCAAATGAATTTGGTGAAACAGCCTTGTATATGCGCTCAATTCCTTCAATGGTTCTGGTACTTTGATAAAGACCCGCAGAAGAAGATCCGCCATTTTCCAGCGTTTCCAGGAATTTCACATAACTCCTCTCATAAAAGGCAGCGTCCGCTGCTACCATGGCGGAAAGCTCTCCGGCTGAGAATATCATTGGCTTCTTCAGGCCCGAAATGCTGAATGCAGGTCCGGTCAGAGGGTCTGCACCCAGCTTCCACCTGATTGTGCCTTCGATGCCGCCCACCGTCCTCACAGTTGCCACGCCTTCATCTTCAAATTCCACCAGGCCCGTGTCGTGATTCGCAGAAGTTCCTTTCACCGAATCAATTTCTCCGAACAGCGATATCAGAAGGTCTATATAATTGCTGAAGTCGGTGTATAAGGCTCCGCCTCCTGGAAATATTTTGCCGCGCCAGCCCTGGTAATGATCCGCCGGCGCCTTACTCACGCAGTGCAGATCGAAGCGATAAAGATGTCCGTTAGTATGTTCCTTGATCGCCGTTTTTAATTCCGTCGCGGCCGGATGTGCCGTGGACGCATTGAAAACAAATAATTTCTTCCTGCAAAATTTTTCGGTCTCTATGATTTGCCAGGCCCCAGCGCGGGTCAGGCATAATGGCGCTTCGCAGAATACATGCCTGCCTGCCTGCAATGCCCTGATGCAATGCTCGGCATGGTAGCCGTTGGGGGTGCAGATACAAAAAATATCAATTGATGGATCGGAGAGAACTTCTTCGAATGAATAGTAGGCTTTCGCTTTGAATTCTGATGCCAGGCGGTCGGCCTTTTCCTTGTCTGGATCGCAAACTGCGGACAGTTTTCCTAACCGGGAAATCTGCTCAGCATGAAGCCGGGCTATATTTCCGCAACCGATGATGGCAAATTCATACATGAGTTCAAAAATAATCAGTTCAAAACAAAAGCCCCGCATAAATGCGGGGCTTTTATCCGGATAGGATATCCTATAAATTGGTGTTGCCCATATCGATGTTGTTATCTGCCCTCGTGTTCTTACGTTTGAACAGATTGGCGTCGAATTTTCCAAAGCGGTAACTGAAGTTCAGGCGGAAGATCTGAGGGTCCCTCGTACGCGCGATATCCTGTACAAAGAAACCGGATTCAGAATGCGCATTGTACTCCCTGGTTCTGAAAATGTCGTTAACATTCAGCGACAAGGCAGCCACTTTGTTTTTCAGGAATTCGTACCTGATGGCCGCATCCACTCCGTAGTTTGGCCGGATATAGCCCTGTGAAGCCGTAGCACCGCCGCCAAACATACCCCCGGGTCCTCCAAAGCCACGGCCGCCGCCACCGCCGCTTCCGCCCGGAGACGTAATGATCTTGGACGTATAATCGCCCGAAAGCTGGAACGAAAAGTTCTTCGGCAGTTTAAAACTGTTATTCAGCTTGATAAAATAGCTCGGGAACTGGTCGGGTGCCCGCTGCCCCCTAATATTGATTTTCGCAGTGAAAAAATTCACGTTCGAGGTAAGATCCCAGAACTTTGTGATCTTGTTCTTGCTGATCAGCTCCAGACCGGTAACATAGCTGTTGTTGGCATTCGTGAATGTATTGATGATGTACTTCTCGCTCGATACCGTATCATAGTACCTTGTGATCAGGTCGTTCGTCCGCTTGTAATAAAGCGTGGCCAGGAAATTATCACGGTTCTGGAACGTCTTCGAATAAGACAGTTCAAAAGAATTCGTGAACTCCGGCTTCAGATCAGGATTACCCGCGCTCACGTTCAACAGGTCACTTGAATCAATGAAAGGGAACAGCTGGAAAAAGTTGGGCCTGTTGATGCGGCGGCTGTAATTCAATTGAAGCTGGTCGTTGTCTGAGATCTTTTCGGTAAGAAATACACTGGGGAAAAGACTGATCGGGAAATTGGTAGAGAACGACTCTCCCTTGTTCGGGAGCACGCCATCATATGTTGAGCTTTCAGCACGCAGCCCTACCTGGTAACCGAAATTCTTCAATTGACTCGAATAATTTAAATAGGCGGCATACACGTGGTCATTACTGTTATAGATCGTGTTCGACGATTGATAGAAATGGCCGTTGTTCACTGTATCTGAATAATACAGGCTCGAGCTGTTGATCTTCCTTATCGAGGCTCTTGCCCCGGCCTCGATCTTTGAATGGTCGTTGACCGGGTTGGTATAATCGGTTTGAAAGATCATGTTCTCGTTCGTGCCGTTGATCGACTGTCGCTGCGAGAACGCCCTGTTGAAAGTATAAGAAGGAAGAAAATAATCTTCGGTAGTGATCGTGCTGAGGTTGTCGTTCTTTCCCCTGTTATACGTTACGTCGGCTGTTAACTCATGGTTCGCCTTCGGAAAATTATGCTTGTAGCTTAACTGCGTACCCCAGTTCCTGAAATTCGATTCGTTACGGGAGAACCTGTCGTCATGCTTGGTAGAAACAGCATTCTTTACCGAATCGATATCGCTGATGGTGCTCGGCCTGCCCTGACCACGTACAAAGGTCCCGTTTACAGTCAGTGTATTCCGGTTGTCGATAAAATAATCGAAGCCACCGCGGATAAATCCAAAATTGAACTGCTGGGTCGTTTCGTCTGTCTGCGTCGTGTAAAAAGTATTATTGCCCAGCGTGGTCAGTCTGGACGTGGTTCCATTGCTAATGGATTTGCGCTGGTTGAAATTAGCGCTTCCAAAAATATTGACCTTGTTCTGTCTGATATTGATATCGGTTCCAAGTCCGAATTTCAGTCTCGAATCCACATTCGCGCGAACGTTCCCGCTATATCCTACACGCCTGTTCTTTTTCATCACGATGTTCAGGATGCCTGCCGTGCCGCCGGAAGCATCGAATTTGGCGGAAGGGTTGGTGATGATCTCCACGCTTTCGATCGCGTCCGCCGGGATCTGCTCAAGTGTAAGGTTGGTAGGACGGCCATCCACAAAAATTTGAGGAGCCGAATTGCGCAGCGTCACGTTGCCGTCAATATCAACGTTCACCGAAGGCACGTTCTTCATAACGTCTACCGCTGTTCCTCCGGTTGAGGTAAGATTCTTTTCAACATTAAATATCTTTCTGTCAATGCTCATTTGCAGCAACGGCTTAGATGCTGTTACTGTAACATTGCCCAGAATCTGGGCATCTATCTCGAGTTTGATATTGCCGAGGTCTTTATCGAGTGCACCGATCATAGCCGAAGGATCGTTGCCGATGGCGTTTCTGTTGGGCATTTCAAAGGCCACTGCCTGGTGGTGCTCCTTATATCCGATACCCGTGATCTTAAGTTGGTAGCGGCCGAAAAGCGGAACGCCTTCAATGCTGAAGTCACCTGAATTGGTGCTCAGCATACCGCCTACGATAATTTCTTTTGGTTTTTTTGTTGCCGTATCCATCCTGGTCGTTACCAGCGTTACTGAGGCTGCTTCAATTCCTTTGTTAGCAGCGTCAACTACCTTACCGTAAAACCTGCCTGTAATGGATTGTCCCTGTTGCCCGCCTCTCTGAAAATTTCCGGGTGCCTGGCCAAAACTCAAAACAGTCATTCCGCAGAACATCGCCAGGGCTATTATTTTCTTCATGTACATGTTTTTGATAGGGCGCAAAGGTAGGTCACGCGAACAGGCGGATCATCCTGTCTTAACCTTAATTAACAATAAACTTGATGAATGGCGGAAGGGGAAAATGCATCGGGTTTTGAGGGACTTGTGCCGACATTTGTCGCTACCATGAAAGAAAAAGCCTTCCCGGACGGAAGGCTTTTAAGAGGGGTGGATGACCGGGTTCGAACCGGCGACCCTCAGAACCACAATCTGATGCTCTAACCAGCTGAGCTACAACCACCGTTTGAGATCGCAAAAATAATGAATTGAACTTGAAAAAGAATTGCTTCTCTACCGAAAATTTTTTCTGGTGTAACGATAATGATATTGAGAACACCATTGAGAATTGGCACTGTTATCGATCAGATATTAACGTAAATAAACCTTCGTTAGCGAAATTTTTCCGCCTGTCAAAAACGTTTGTTAAAAGGGAGGGAAAACTTTTACTACGTATTTTTTGCGCTAAATTTGATAGATATGCCCAAGGCAATAAAATACCTGATTAGTATGAAGAGACTACCGATATTGATCGTGATGTTGATCGCAGGAATTTTTCTGGCTTTCAACACGATGGGAAGATCGAACAAAACCTACCCTCCGTCCAAGTATGAAAAAATTCTCCAGATCGTTGGCGAGATCCTGAAACAGGGTCATTACAGTCCAAAGGATATCAATGACGATTTTTCGAAAAAGGTATTCAACAAATATTTTGAAGAGCTGGACCCTGACAAGGATATGTTCATGAAGCAGGACCTTGAAGGCCTGAGCAAATATTCGACAAAGATTGACGACGAGATCAAGGGTGCACCGGTACAGTTCTTCCTGGAAGTGAGCAAGGTTTTCAACCAGCGCGTAACCGAGGCGGCATCGATCTACAAAGAGATTCTTTCGAAGCCTTTCGACTTTACCGTAAATGAATCGGTGATCAATGATCCGAAGCGAACGAATTTCCCCTCTTCCGACGCAGAACGCAGAGACCAGTGGCGCCGTCACCTGAAATACCTTGTGCTTCAACGTTATGTTGACCTGCAGGATGCAAGGGAAAGCAATAAGGGCAAGGAAGGCTTTGTTGTAAAGAATGACGCCGACCTTGAAAAAGAAGCGCGCGAGAAAGTGCTGGCTTCTATGGACAGGACATTCGAGCGCTACCGTTTGAAGTTCAATGACGATGAAAAGTTCAGCATATTCGTAAATGTGATCACGAATATGATGGATCCTTATACGGAATTCATGCCGCCTGTTGACAAAAGCTATTTTGACGAACAGCTGAGCGGTTCATTCTATGGCATTGGTGCACAGCTCACCTACGACGAAGGCAATATCAAGATCGCCAGCGTCCTTCCCGGCGGCCCTGCACAAAAATCGGCCGGCGTTGAAGTGGGCGATGTAGTGGTGAGAGTGGCACAGGGTAATGACACTCCTGTGGAACTGGCGGGCTTTACCGTTGAAGATGCCGTGAAAATCATTCGTGGTAAAAAAGGAACTGAAGTTAGGATCACCCTCAGAAAGAAAGACGGAACACTGAAGACATTATCACTTGTACGCGATAAGATCGTACAGGATGAGACTTACGTACGAAGCGCTGTAATCAACCAGGGAACAGCGAAGATCGGGTACATATTCCTTCCTGAGTTCTATGCAAACTTCAATGATCCTACCGATCCGCACCGCAGCTCGGTCGACGTGGAGAATGAAGTGAAGAAGCTGAAGGATGAAAAAGTTGATGGTATAGTGATCGACCTGCGTAACAATGGCGGTGGCTCACTCTATGATGTTATACAGATCGCAGGCCTTTTTATTGACCAGGGACCTGTAGTGCAGGTAAAGGGCAGGGAAGGACAACCTGAAGTGATGAAAGACAAGGACAGCCGCGTGATCTACGACGGGCCGCTGGCCGTTATGGTAAATGAATTCAGCGCTTCCGCGTCGGAGATCTTCGCAGCCGCTATCCAGGATTATGGCCGCGGCGTCATCATCGGTAGTACGAGCACTTATGGAAAAGGAACTGTCCAGCGCAGCTTTGGACTGGATCCGGAATCCAATTTCATGTCTACCAACTCCGACCTCGGTTCACTGAAACTCACACTGCAGAAATTTTATCGCATCAGCGGCGGATCCACGCAACAAAAAGGCGTGGTGCCGGACGTAGTGGTTCCCGATTATTACGAATACCTGAAACTGAGGGAAAGGGATAACTGGAATGCCCTTCAATACGACGAGATCAGTAAAGCGAATTATAACCTTTGGCAGCCTGGCTATAGCTTTCAGACAATTAAGAATCTGGCCAATGCACGCGTTGCAAACGACTCTGTATTCAGGCTGATCAAACAGGAAACCGATCTTCTGGCAAAGCAGGATGACAAGGAATATCCTCTCGAGATCACCCAGTTCAGAAAAGAACAAAAGATCACACGTGAGGCGGTAAAAAGGATTGAAAAGCTGGTAAAGCTCGATCAGAGTTTGCAGGTTTCTTTCCTGAAACAGGACCAGGACCGATATGTTTCGGCTGATAAAGACAAAACCGAAAGGTACAAGCAATGGCTGAACACTGTTAGCAAAGATGTTTATGTGGATGAAGCGGTCAAGGTCATCAACGACATGGTGGTGCAGCAAAACCTCGCAAAATCAAAGTCGACCGCTCCCGCAAAGACTTTCTGATTAAAGAATCTATTATAGAGAAACCATTCCGTTGTTAGCGGGATGGTTTTTTTATTGGAGATAACGTTCGGCAAGGATCGATTGATGATGAAGGGCATGACCAATCACGATATAGCCGATGCCTTCATCGTATATTTCTTTTCCATTTGCGACGCCGGTTGCGCCAAGCTGCTCTTCATCGAACGAGTTGAATAACTGTTTAGAAGAACGCTGAACAGATTCCAGCTCTTCGATCAGGTCATTCTTTTGCCTTCGGTCTGCTTTTGATGTTTCTGCATAAAGATTCTCATCAAATCCCGGAAGGGCCGTGCTGTCCTCACGTGCGAAGCAAAGGGCCCGGTAACAGAATATTCTTTCGGCATCAATGATGTGCTGCACCATTTCTTTTATCGACCATTTGCCTTTGGCATAACGGTGATCCCATTTCGCTTCCGGGATGTTCTTTAAAAAAGCTACCAGCTGTGGGGGATGAACTTCAAAGGCCGCCGTAAGCGAGCGCTCTGCAACGCGGTTAATATATCCATGGTAAAAGGAAGGAACCCTTGACAGGTCGACCGGCATAAGATTATTTTGGATGAATATAAAAAAGGTCCGGCAATTACGGCCGGACCTTTTTATTGAAAGATGTCTCTCTTATGATTTCTTAGACTTTTTTACTTTGATCTTTGTCTTGACAGGCTCCGGCTTCTCAGCAGTATTTGTATTGCTGATCTGGGCCGCAAGCTTTGCAGCCTCATAAGCATTCACCACGCCACCTGTTTTGCTCAATTCTGACAGGCTTACTTCCTGGCCTGTAGCCGGATTAACCACCTTGGCAGAAGGCGCAACCGCAGACTTTTCAATTACCATCTTCAACTGCCGCGGCGTTAAAGCGGGATAATATTCCAGGAGGAATGCGGCTACGCCGGCAGTGACGGGAGAGGCCATGCTCGTGCCAGATGCATTACCATAAGTATTGCCACCCGGGACGCTGGAATAAATATTCACGCCCGGAGCAAATACATCCACTTCCTGCTTTCCATAATTTGAGAAATTGGCTACCAGGCCGCCGTTTCTCGGATCGCCGCTGGCACCAACGGTGAGCCAATCGGTTGCCTTCTTTCCGTCGGATAAGAAAACAGGATTAGGAAAGTTGAAAGTAGAATCATTGTTCTTTGCATCATTGCCGGCCGCATGTACCAACAATACCCCTTTGCGTTCGGCATATCTGACAGCATCGTCTACCCATTGCTTTTGTGGAGAGAAGCTTTTGCCAAAGCTCATATTTATTATTCTCGCGCCGTTGTCAACCGCATAACGGATAGCAAGGGCGATGTCTTTATCGTGCTCATCACCATCGGGTACCGCCCTGATCATCATGATGCGCACATTATCGGCAATGCCATCAATACCTCTTCCATTGTTACGAACGCCGGCGATAATGCCCGAAACGTGCGTGCCGTGAAAAGGGGTCGACGCCATCACGTCATTATTGCCGTAAAATTTATCATTGATATCGTTCTCATTGTCCTTGACGATCTCGCCACGATAGTCTCTCGGAGGCGTATCGATCGACTCAGCCTTGCGCAGCTGGCCTTCGATATCTTCGAGCAGCATCTTGTTTGTGATGTCATAGTTGTTGTTGTTCCCTGCACAAATGCTGAGAATGATCTTCCTCGTCGCCGACGCATCCTTGTCTGTTGGTGTGTAATTCTTGAGATCATTACCACTATATTCCTCTTTCTTAAGGTCACGGGCTATAACCGAATCGCCTTTTTTAAATGCAGGATAAATGAACTTGAGCTGTGCAATTTCATTCATGTCCACGCCACCGACAACTTCTTCTTTAGCGCGTTTCCACATGCTGAACAATTCTTTATCTGCCTTGCTGAGCGAGGTGGAATCTGCAAGGTTCTCAAACCTGTCTTTGTATTGATGATAAACCCTCGCTGCTTCGTAAGAATCTTCTTTTACGTTGCGTCCATCGCGGCCGCCAAGAAAATTCCATCCATGTATGTCATCCACATAACCGTTGCCGTCATCATCGATGCCATTACCGGGAATTTCTTTTGGATTGGTCCAGAGAATAGGCTTCAGGTCTTCGTGGGTGGTGTCGATGCCTGAATCAATTACCGCCACAAGAACGGTCTGACTTTTTTTACCCTTTACAAATTCATATGCCTTATCGAGGCTGATGCCATAATATCCGCTTGTCTGTCGGTCCTTAAGGTGCCAGCCCTTCGGGACCTCTTTCACGGAAGTCTGTCCAAACGACGGAAGAGCCGCGGATGTTATGGCCATAACAAGCACGGATCGTTGAAAGAAATTCAT
Organism: Flavisolibacter sp.; assembly: GCA_035555175.1. GTDB lineage: Bacteria > Bacteroidota > Bacteroidia > Chitinophagales > Chitinophagaceae > Flavisolibacter. The sequence continues at coordinate 10,582 of DATMHB010000087.1, forward strand.
CATGTGAATTGTTTTAAAAAGTTTCTGTGAGTGGGCAAATGTAAAACTTGCTTCGGTAAGAAGTAGCCAAAAACAGGACCAGTGGTTGTCCACGCGCTGTTAAATAACACTAAAGATCAAATTTGATTCCCTGAGCCAGAGGCAGACTGGTACTGTAGTTGATCGTATTAGTCTGTCTTCTCATATAAATGCGCCAAGCATCGCTTCCGCTTTCCCTGCCACCGCCCGTTTCCTTTTCACCGCCGAAGGCACCTCCGATCTCAGCGCCAGAGGTGCCAATATTTACATTGGCAATGCCGCAGTCACTTCCCCGTGACGAAAGAAAAAGTTCCGCTTCGCGCAGGTTCAATGTCATGATGGAGGAGGAAAGGCCTTGTGGAACGCCATTCTGGATGGCTATAGCCTCTTCGAAGGTCCTGTATTTTAAAAGGTATAATATCGGCGCAAACGTCTCGTGCTGAACAATTTCAAAATGCGGTTGTGCTTCCGCGATACATGGTCGCACGTAGCAGCCCGTTTCGTAACTCTTTCCTTCAAGCACACCGCCTACCACTACAAACTTTCCGCCTTCGTCTTTGCATTTTTGAATTGCATCAAGATAATTCTGCACGGCTGCCTTATCTATGAGTGGCCCTACATGAATTTTCTCATCGAGGGGGTCTCCGATCTTCAATTGTTTATACGCATGGACGAGTTTGTCTTTGAATGCATCGTATACGTCTTCATGAATGATCAGCCTGCGGGTAGTTGTGCAACGCTGGCCGGCCGTTCCCACAGCCCCGAATACGCATCCTACCAGCGCCATATCAAGGTCGGCATC
>DATMHB010000088.1:0-3253 GCA_035555175.1 Flavisolibacter sp.
AATATTGAAATGATCGGCAGAACAAATGCTGCACATAAAAATGCGGCGTTTATCACAGGTGACGAGTATTCAAACCTCGGCAACATTTTCAAAAACAACCTGAAGGGCTATCCTTTCAAAATACTGAGGGATCCCGATCCGGGAAGGATGCTATTTGAACGCTCTGACAATTTTGCTTTCGCACAAAAAGGCATTCCGGCCCATACTATTATGTCTTCAAACGATTTGGACTGGTGCTATCATAAGCCCTGTGATGAAGTAACTAGTATCGATATCGGTCATATGACGGCGGTGATAAAAGCGATCGGCGCAGGTATGCGGTCTATTGTCGCCGGCAGCGATACGCCGTCGAGAATTGACCCGCGTCGGTTACCCGATCCCGTTGACCCGGGCGCTTATTAAGATATCGGTCAGTATAATTTCTGCGTGCTATTAGCGGCTTGATGATTGCACAACAGCTACGGAATGTATGGCAGCTGCCATTTCCCTGATGAGCGAAGGATCTTTTTCGATGGCATTACCAACAACGATCACATCGGCTCCGGCTTTGCAATTGAGGTAAGCTTTCTCCGCGGTTCTGATGCCGCCACCCACGATCAGGGGGACTTCGATATGTTTTGCCACAGCGCCGATCATTTCTTCCGTAATGGATTTTTTAGCGCCGCTGCCCGCGTCCATGTATATGAGCTTCATGCCCAGCATTTCACCGGCCATCGCTGTGCACATGGCGATTTCTGCTTTATCTGCAGGAACCGGTGTCGCATTGCTGATGTAGGATACCGTTGTGGCTGCACCGCCATCGATCACCATATAACCTGTTGAAATAATTTCGAGACCACTCTTTTTTACGAATGGAGCCGAAACTACATGCTGGCCGATCAACAGGTCTGCATTCCGTCCCGAGATCAATGACAGATAGAGGAGGGCATCTGCTTCGCGCGTGATCTGTGAAGGGCTGCCTGGAAACAGCAGGATCGGAATAGCGCATAGAGGCCGGATTTGACGGATGCATTCCTCGAGATGGTCTGAGATGACCAGGCTTCCGCCCACAAAAAAATAATCGACACCCGCTTCTACCGACAAGGTCACCAGCTCTTCCACATCACGAGGCGTTACCTTATCAGGATCGATGAGTACGGCGAAGTTTTTTTTCCCGGTCTTTTTCTTATCCAAAAGCGATTGGTAAACAGGCGTCTTCATGGCATCTATTGGGTGCAAAAATGCAAAACTTTTGCCAATGAGCAGGCAAACATTGAAATATGGAAAATTCACGGATTTATTTCAATGGTGACGGAGCGTGTATTGGAGAGCCGATTATTTAAATTTTAAAATTCAAATGCTGAATAAGTCACTTGCGGGTGTTGTTTGAATCGAACTTTAATATCGCTGCATCTTTGTTATGCCCCGCACTGAAGCCTGAAAGCAACGGCAGAGCCTTGTTCCCCATCCATGGCGGTTTTACAATCTATCGGCGTTGTATATGCGCAAAAATCAATGATGCATTTTTTCATAGAGACAATGGTGCTGTATCGGGAATTTTCCGAATTCAGCCAAAAAATTTCGCCCAAAAGATTCTTTTTTCGACCGCCGTATCACGCATCGCAATACAGGCTTGAATTACAGTTTCTTAGCACCTTGTTTATCCACAGCGGTGGATATCTCTGGCTTCATTTTTCGACTCTGTAAAGATATTTTCGTCGCCTGCCACTAAAGTTTCCAAACCACCAAAAACCCAATCGCTAATTTTTAAACTGAGTCTATGGCAAGTGTTAAAGAATCAACCACGCAGGGACTGAAGTTCCAACGCAAGTACACCCGGGAAGACATCGGTGTGTTCGACCAGTTCGAGTACGATTACCGGACTTCTGTAATCCGTAACCCAAGTGGAGAGGTAGTGTTCGAGATGACCAATGTTGAGGTGCCGAAACAGTGGAGTCAGATTGCTACGGACATCCTTGCCCAGAAATATTTCCGCAAAGCCGGTGTGCCTCAGCCCGACGGTTCGCTGGGTAGGGAAACATCAGTGAAGCAGGTAGCCCATCGCATGGCGAACTGCTGGAGAGTGTGGGGAGAACGCTATGGATACTTCGCATCATTTGACGATGCACAGATCTTCTACGAAGAGCTGGTTTATTCCATCCTCAACCAGATGTGCGTGCCCAATTCTCCGCAATGGTTCAATTCGGGTTTGCATGAAAGCTATGGTATTACCGGAAAGCCTCAGGGTCACTACTATGTTGACCAGATCGATGGTCAGCTGAAAAAATCCACCTCCGCTTACGAGCGTCCGCAACCACACGCATGTTTCATCCTGAGTGTGGAAGATGACCTGGTCAGCGATGGTGGCATTATGGACCTTTGGGTTCGTGAAGCAAGGATCTTCAAATATGGTTCAGGCGTCGGCACTAATTTTTCAAACCTTCGTGGCGAAGGAGAAAAACTCAGTGGCGGGGGCACCTCCAGTGGACTTATGTCGTTTCTCAAGATCGGCGACCGTGCTGCGGGTGCCATCAAAAGCGGCGGTACTACAAGAAGGGCAGCCAAAATGGTTTGCCTCGACCTCGATCATCCCGAGATCGTGGAATTCGTGAACTGGAAAATGGAAGAGGAAAAGAAAGTGGCCGCGTTGATCAATGCCGGCTATGCCAGCGACTATGAAGGTGAAGCGTATAAGACGGTCAGTGGTCAGAACTCGAATAACTCCGTGCGCATTCCCAATTCATTTTTTGAAAAGCTTGAGAAGGGAGAAGATTGGGAGTTGAAGGCAAGAACCGACGGAAGGATCATGAAAAAAGTTCCTGCTAAGGAATTATGGAACCAGATTTCTTATGCAGCGTGGCGCTGTGCTGATCCTGGCACGCAATACAACACCACCATCAATGAATGGCATACCTGCCCCGAAGGTGGTGAGATCAGGGCTTCCAATCCCTGCTCCGAATACATGTTCCTCGACAACACGGCGTGCAATCTTGCATCTGCCAACCTGATGAAGTTTTACGATTTCGAGACCAGCACGTTCGACGTGGAAGGGTTTGAATATATATGCCGCTTGTGGACAACCGTGCTCGAGATCTCCGTGCTAATGGCTCAATTCCCTTCGAAAGAAGTGGCCCAGCTAAGCTATGAGTACAGAACATTGGGACTTGGCTATGCGAACCTCGGTACCCTGCTGATGGTGAGTGGTATTCCTTACGACTCTGAAAAAGCCAGAGCTCTTTCAGGATCCATCACAGCGATCATGACGGGTATCGCC
>DATMHB010000089.1:0-2278 GCA_035555175.1 Flavisolibacter sp.
AAGTACGGAGAGAATGTTGGCAACAGCTATAGCAAATTCATCATCACCGACCTTCTCCGCAACAAATATAATTTTGATGGCGTGGTGTGCACCGACTGGGCCATTACTGCGGATGAGGGAAAAACGCCGGATGTTTTCGCAGGTAAATCATGGGGTGTTGAAAAACTCTCTGTTGCCGAAAGGCATTACAAAGCTCTCATGGCAGGCGTTGATCAATTCGGTGGAAACAATGACGCGGCACCGGTCATGGAAGCTTACAGGATGGGCGAAAAAGAACATGGCGCAGAATGGATGCGGAAACGTTTTGAGCAGTCGGCCGTTCGCCTGCTCCGCAATATTTTTCGAGTCGGTCTTTTTGAAAACCCCTACCTCGATCCCAAAGAATCGCAACAAATAGCGGGAAAGCCAGAATACATGACCGCAGGATACCAGGCCCAATTAAAATCGATTGTGCTGCTGAAGAATAAGGGAAAGGTGTTGCCACTGAAAAATAAAAAAACGGTTTATATCCCAAAAAGGATCCTACCTGCTGCAAGGGATTGGTTTGGAAATACCACACCCGAACGGATAGAGAACCCGGTAAATACCGAGCTGGTAAAAAAATATTTCAACATTTCCGATGATCCTTCCAAAGCCGATTTTTCCATCGTCTTCATCAAAGGTCCCAATGGCGGCGTGGGATATGATAAGGAGGATAAACAAAAGGGTGGAAACGGTTACGTGCCTATCAGTCTTCAATACGCGCCATATACGGCCACCTCTGCACGTGATCAGAGTATTGCCGCAGGCGATCCGGTGGTTGACCCGACTAATAAAAACCGTTCTTACAAAGGGAAGACCACAACCGCTTCGAACACTACAGATCTGACAACAGTACTTGAGACACGGGAAGCGATGAAAGGGAAACCTGTTATCGTGTGCGTTGCCGTGTCGAATCCGTTTGTGATTTCTGAATTTGAGAAGCAGGCCGATGCAATCCTGGTGAGCTTCGGTGTGCAAGACCAGGCGTTGCTCGACATGATCGCAGGAAAGGCGGAACCCTCCGGTCTTCTGCCTTTGCAAATGCCTGCGGATATGAAAACGGTGGAAGAACAAAATGAAGATGTGCCGCTCGACATGCAATGCTACAGGGATTCAGAAGGCAACTGGTATGACTTTGCTTTTGGAATGAACTGGAAGGGGGTGATCAAAGATGGACGGGTGAGCCGTTATAAAAAAACATCCGGTGCTAACAGAAATCAAAAGATGAGTACACCTTGATGGAAGCAGCAGCATATTTGAAACGTTCTGCGCAGCCTGAAACTTTTCTCAATAAGGGTTACGATTGCTTTATTCAATTTCTTTGTTGCTAAGTTGCCATGAAGGTGCTTAAGTTGGGTACAATCAAGTTTCATTATGAAGTGGTTTCTTTTATTCCTTTCTATGTACGCTATTGCCTGTAACAATAGGAAAATGAAACATTTTACAGGAGATATAGAATTTACCTGCACTCCCAAACTCTATTTCGATACCCTAAGAACTTTTTTGTTAACGAACGACAGAACAGACCTCGGCGGCCGCAGCAAAGGAGTGGCCGGTTATTTCGACTCAAAACGGATTTATAAAAAGAACGTCGTAAAGCGAAGCGGGCACTTCTATATAGACAGTATTGAGAACAGTACCTACTGGGTGCTCTTAATTGAGTGTAGGTTGGGTGCAGTAAGCTATTCGGGATATATTCGAAACTTAGACTTTACAAACAATGACAATGACACTTTAGAAATTAAACTGTGTGTTGAACCGGATTTTCAAATTATGAGGCAAGAGTAAAACTGCACAAGAGGCTTCTCCAATTTGGCCTCAACCTTAATTGTTGACAAATAAAGAATGGTTCCATGTGAACGGGGTTTCAGAGGAAAGGCAGAAAAAGTGCGCTAGGCTCTCGGCAGTGTCCGACTCAGCCAGATCATGTTGCGTTACAGTTATCAATTAGATGCGCATTTAAAAAAAGCAACAGCCTTGTATGTAAGACTGTTGCTTTTAGATAGACATTTATCAATTTGGATTCTTGACGGGCGCACTCCCTGCAGAAGGCGGATTCAGCGCGGATTCATCATCAGGCACGTCCCAGTAATCGAGGAAGTTGTAATTAATAGTAGCATTGGTGTTCAACACACCCGTACTGGAAATGACCACAGCGCCGGTGCGGCCACCGCCTTTTGAAATATCGTCGATCACGCCCCATCTGCGTGCATCGTAAAAAGAAGTACCACGGAAAATCAGGGCAACCCTTCTTTCA
>DATMHB010000090.1:0-2234 GCA_035555175.1 Flavisolibacter sp.
AGAGCAGATCGCCCACACACCGGTGGACCAGCTCGAATACCATTTTGGTAAGTGGGGAAGAAAATTGTTTGAAAAAGCCCATGGCATTTCAGATTCGCCCGTAGAACAATACAGCGAACAAAAATCTCTTTCCCATGAGAATACTTTTCATGAGGACAGCAATGACCTGGCTTTTCTTCATACCGAATTGGTGCGTCTTACAGAAGAATCGGCGCACGACCTGCGCGATGAGGGCAAGCTTACGGGATGCGTTACCATAAAATTGCGCTATGCCGACTTTACCACCGTATCGAAACAGGAAGTGATCGATTATACTGCGCTCGATAATATTCTCATAGCAAAAGTGAAGGACCTGTTCCTCAAACTTTACAAAAAAGGAGAAAAGGTGCGCCTGCTCGGTGTACGCTTCAGTCATCTTGTGCCCATGACCATCCAAATGAACCTCTTTGATGATGCCATTGAAAAGCTTGAATTGTATAAGGCGGTAGACCAGATCAAGAATGAATTCGGCAACGACGCCGTTACCAAGGCGGTTGCCCTTAAACAAAAACCCGATAAGCCGCTCATGTAAAAAAACAGAATATAATTCTGATAAATGCTAACTTGGGAGAATTATATTCTGTTTTATGGCCTTTTCGCTGGATGATACTGACCTTAAGATCCTTTCCTTTCTGCAGCCGAATTCCTGCCTCGCGAATAGCGAGCTGGCAAAAAAACTGGGCATGGCCCCATCGGCGGTGCTGGAGCGGGTGAAGAAGCTGGAACAGAAGGGCATCATTGAAGGCTATCCCACCCGCATCAAGCCGGAAGCCCTGGACCTCAAGCTCCTGGCATTTATTTTCATCAAGAGCGGCGAAGGCCCGGGTAATGCAGCGGTTGCAAAACAACTGGCGAAGATACCCGAAGTGCTGGAGCTGCATCATATTGCGGGCGAGGACTGTTACCTCGCAAAAGTGAGAGCTCAGGATCCGCTTTCACTGATCCACCTCATGAGAGAGAAATTCAGCAAGATCGGCAACATCCTCTCTACCAAAACGACCATCGTACTGGAGACTTTAAAAGAAGACAATCAATTACCGATTCCAAAGCCTGAACAATGAAGCATTCATCGCATCCCGTTGCGCCAAAAACGCTGGTCATTGCCGCCTTTGCGGCCATCTATATCATCTGGGGCTCTACCTACCTTGGAATATTGCTGGCTATTAAAACCATTCCCCCGTTCTTTATGGCCGGCATCCGGTTTTTTGCTGCAGGATTGTTGTTGCTGATATGGGGGTTATTCCGCGGCGAAAAAATTCCTGACCTGCGTTCTCTTTCCATGATCGCCTTATCGGGGATACTCATGTTGTTCATTGGAAACGGCGCCGTTACATGGGTAGAACAATTCCTTCCCAGCGGTCTTGTGGCGATCATAGTTGCCACCGTTCCGCTCTGGTTTGTGTTGCTCGACCGGAGACAGTGGAAATTTTATTTTTCAAACAAGCAGATCATCGCGGGGCTTTGTATCGGATTTGCCGGGGTCATTCTCCTGTTTTCAGGAAAGGCGGCAGGAAATCTGTTTTCTGATAAAATGAGTTTTATCAGTCTCCTGGTACTGCTGGCCGGCACTATCAGCTGGACGGCCGGATCGCTCTATGCCAAATACAGGAAGATGAATGGATCGACACTGATGAAGGTATCGGTACAAATGATAGCGGCGGGTGTTGCATTTTTCGCGTTGGCCTTTACCATGGAAACAGGTGATGAGAAAATGATCCGCAGCATCAGCTGGCAGTCGATACTTGCCGTGCTGTACCTCATTATCATGGGATCCATGGTGGCCTATATGGCCTACATGTGGTTGCTCAGCGTGCGCCCTGCTTCTCTTGTCGGCACATACGCATATGTGAATCCTGTTGTTGCCATGTTCCTCGGCTGGCTCATTGCCAATGAAACCATCAGCACCCGACAGGTGATCGGACTATCAGTGATCATTGCCGGACTTATCATCGTTAATATATCAAAAGAAAAAAAGCAGGCTGAGGCAGCAGGGGCCGGAAAAGATCCGACAACGGTTCCGATTGAAATGAATGAAAGACGCAAGACCAGCTGAACTTGCATAGCTATCCTTAATTTTGAGCCCCATTCCGTCTTAGCGGATCAACCTTATCATTAACCAATCAACCATTATGCAAACAGCTTGGAAAGAATATCAGGATCAACATCAGCAAAGATTTTTGGATGAAATGCTCGAA
>DATMHB010000091.1:0-4566 GCA_035555175.1 Flavisolibacter sp.
AGGCGATGAGCGTAGTAAAGACCGATTCTAATAAATACTGCATCACCAATTGCCCTTTATGAGCACCTGCCACTTTCTTTATACCAACTTCCCTGGCCCTGTTGATAGAACGCGCAGTGGCGAGGTTTGTATAATTGATTCCGGCCAGCAGTAAAATGAAAACGCCGATGGCGCAGAAAACATATACCTGCGATATGCTTCCCGTAGGTGCTATTTCATTTTGCAGGTCCGAGCGCAGATGAATATCACGCAAGGGTTGCAGCTGATAGAAATAAATGGATTTCCATATATTATTGAGGTCGCCGATATACTTTCCATAAAACTGGCTGATCTTATTGGAAAACGCTTTATAATCGACTCCTTTTTTTAATAAGAGGTAAGTATAAAAGCTGGCATCACCCCAGCCATCAATGGTGAGCACATCGGGCCGCGCTACTTCAATAGTCTTAAAGGAGGCAAGCATGGTAAACGTGAAATGTGCATTTGTCGGAGGATCGGGCATGATGCCGGTTACGGTATAACTGGCGCCGGCACCGCTGCTGTCGTACATATTTAATCTCAGCGTTTGCCCTAGCGGATCTTCATCACCGAAATATTTTTTTGCGCTCGACTCAGTGAGAATGATGGAATAGGGTTCCTTCAGTGCTGTAATCTGATTGCCTCTTGTCATTTTGTACGTGAAGACATCGAAAAAAGAAGGATCCGTCAATAATATGCCGGGTTGAAGGAACTGCTGATTGTCTTTAGTGATGATCTCTTCTCTCATCCTCAGCCTTACTGCATTCTCCACTTCCGGGTAGTCTTCTTTTAATGCCTTGGCCATTGGAGCGCTCGATACTGCAGACGCTTCAATGCCGGTTTCAGTCTTCGCCGTTGATGTGAGCCGGAAAATTCTGTCATGGTTGATGTTGAATTTATCATAACTCAGTTCATCCGAGACCCATAATGCGATCAGCGCAAAACAGGTTAAGCCGGCAGACAGGCCGCCAATATTTAAGAGGGAGTACGTTCTGCCCTTTGTGAGGTTTCGCAAAAGGATCTTAAAATAATTTTTAAACATAACTGGTCGGGGTCTTTTGAGTGCACGTCGCTCAAAAAAAAAGCCAATCGACATTTTATTGATAATCAAATCCGTCTTTTAAGTTGGTGCATACAGACTGTCCGGTTTTGCACTGCATTGTCCGTTTTTATTACATTTCAAAAAGGTATAGCCGAAGCAGTTATTGGCCGTTAATGGTGTCACCACCAACACTTCAATGCAAAGAAAAATTTTTGCTGCCTTCCTGCTTTCGTTCGTTCCCTGCCAACAACTTTATCCTCGGACAGAGGTCGATATGCTCGCCGCGAGTCTGCCGGAAGGGGACCCGCGGCTCTTTCTACATTCTTGTTGTTCGTACCAGTGAGCTTCTGGCGTCTTTGCGAAACAGGAGGGGCAGGGGGATTGAAGAGCGAGAAACACAGCCCGCCTTCGCCAAGGCTTCGGCGGACAAGACGGAGAGAGAGGGAAAGAGTCAGAGTGTGAAACAGAGCGGGAGCGAGGGGAAATAGCCCCGCCGCGGTGGGGTGCTTTAGGTAGTTTGCCTTTTACTTTTTTATTCTTGGCGAACTTTGCGGCTTTGCGCGAAACACAGCCCGCTTACGCCAGGGCTTCGGCGGCCAAAGCGAGAGCGAAGGGACAGTAGCAAGCTTAATACTTCAAGTCTTTTGACTTTCGTCCCGCGCGGCCGATGCCTTTTGCTTTATAAACAGTGCTGTCCAAAAACGAACGTCGACTGTATCAAAACCGCGCAAAGCAAAATGGCATTTGAGCGCTAAGCCATTGACGTACATTTAATTCGCCTTAGGCACTTCCTTTGAGGTTTTCCGGCATGCCCGCACAAGATTTGTTTATTTAAAAGGTTTTTCATGCTTATCAACCACCTAAAGACCGGATGGCGCCACCTTCGCAGAGGCGGTAGCTATTCGCTCATCAACATCGGCGGCCTTGCCGTTGGAATGACGGTAGCCATCCTCATCGGACTCTGGATCTTTGATGAACTCACTTTTGATAAATACCATAAAAACTATGACCGCATCGCGCAGGTCATGCAAAACCAGACGTATAATGGTCAGGTCGGCACGCAGCCTGCCAACCCCTATGTGATGGCGGAGGAAATTCGCCGGCAGTACGCAAATGATTTTAAATACGTGCTCCAGTCTTCCTGGAACTACGATCATTCGATTGCATACGGAGACAAGATCATTTTAAAACCCGGCAGTTTTTTCGAGCCCCAGGTAACGGATATGCTCACCCTGAAAATGACAAAGGGCTCGAAGGATGGACTCAGGAATATGAATTCCATCTTGCTGTCGCAATCCGCAGCGCGGGCTGTTTTTGGAGATAAAGATCCCATGAACCAGGTCCTGCGCATCGATAACCGTATGAATGTAAAAGTTACGGGTGTTTACGAGGATCTGCCCGACAATACAACATTCAAAGAGCTGCAGCTCATCCTGCCCTGGTCATTATATTTAAGCGAGAACCAGTGGATCAAACAGATGGGGAATCCCTGGGGCAGCAACTTCACCCAAACGTTCGCTCAAATTGCCGACAAGGCCGATATGCGCAGCGTGTCTGCCAAGATCAAAAACGTAAAACTGAACAAGGTACCGCCGGAGGACAGGCGATTTAATCCCGTCGTGTTCCTGCACCCCATGCGCGACTGGCACTTACGTTCCGATTTTAAAAATGGCGTTGTAACAGGGGGACGCATCAATACAGTGTGGCTATTTGGCATCATCGGCATTTTTGTACTGCTGCTTGCCTGCATCAATTTCATGAACCTGAGCACCGCACGTTCCGAAAAGAGGGCACGGGAGGTGGGCGTAAGAAAAGCCGTTGGGTCCCTGCGCAATCAGCTCATTTTGCAATTCTTTACCGAATCGGTTGTGCTCTCCGTAATGGCCTTTGTGCTGTCCATGATACTGGCGATCTTAATACTGCCATTTTTTAATGACGTAGCAGAAAAACAGATCGTGCTTCCCTGGAGCCATCCCTTGTTTTGGATAACGTCACTCGCATTTACGCTGGTTACCGGAATTATCGCCGGGTTTTATCCCGCGCTGTTCCTGTCCTCTTTCCCACCGGTAAAAGTGTTGAAGGGAACCTACCGCACCGGGCGGTATGCCGCATTGCCACGAAAGATTCTGGTAATAGTGCAGTTCACGATCTCGATCGTCCTCATCATCGGAACGATCGTTGTGTATAAGCAGATCCAGGTAGGACAAAACCGTCCCATTGGCTATAACAAAGATGGCCTGATCAGCCACGGTGTTTCCGAGGCTTTGCATCAACACAGTGAAGCCATACGAACAGAATTAAAAAATGAAGGCGCCATCGTGGAGATGACCGAATCGGGCAGCCCCACAACCGATGTATGGAACACGAATGGAGGATTTGACTGGGAAGGCAAGGATCCCGGCCAGGCCGTAGATTTTCCCAATAATGCTGTAACCTATGAATACGGTAAAACCATCGGTTGGAAAATTAAAGAAGGCAGGGATTTTTCGCGGGCCTATGCAACCGATTCCTCCGCTTTTATTTTAAATGAATCAGCTGTGGCTTTCATTGGCCTGAAACAACCCATCGGCAAGATCATTCGTTGGGAGAACCGTCCCTTTACCATCATCGGCGTGGTCGAAGACCTGTTGGTGCAATCTCCTTATAAGCCGGTGCGGCCATCACTGTTCCATGTTTCAACCGATCAGCAAAGTGTATTTATCATGAGACTGAACCCTGCCAAGAGCCCCCGTGAATCGCTCGCTAAAATAGAAGCGGTGTTTAAAAAATATGATGCAGGTACACCATTTAAGGCCGGCTTTGTGGATGATGAATTTGCCAAAAAGTTCGGCAATGAAAAGCGCATCAGCACACTTGCAGCATTTTTTGCCGGGCTTGCGATTTTTATTTCCTGCCTTGGATTGTTCGGCCTGGCCTCGTTTGTAGCGGAGCAGCGCGTAAAGGAAATCGGCATTCGCAAAGTATTGGGTGCAACGGTGATGAACATTTGGCGATTGATCTCCATAGATTTTATTCTGCTGGTGCTCATCTCCTGCGGCATCGCCATACCTATTGCATTTTACTATATGCAGCAGTGGTTACAGAAGTATGATTACAAGACAACGGTTGCGTGGTGGATATTTGCACTTGCGGGTACAGGCGCGTTGATCATTACTATCATCACAGTCAGTTTTCAGGCGGTTAGGTCCGCCTTGTCTGATCCGGTAAAAAGTTTGCGGTCGGAGTAATTAAAATGCGCCATAAATTGGTGAATAGGAATTTTCGATCGCTGCTACAACGTAAAGGAGGCTATTATCGAATGTAGTAATGACATTGGCTGATGAGCTGGCGTGCCTCATCATTGGTTTTATTAGTGTTGTCGGCGGATAAATGTCGATGCGTGCCAAAAATTATTAGCGGCTACACGAATGGATCGTTGGGCGTGTCCCGCCGGGCCGGGCTATCCGCTACAAGTCCTCGCGAATGCAGGCGGCCGTCTTAATCATGATCCGTGCGCTGCGGGCTTT
>DATMHB010000092.1:0-3363 GCA_035555175.1 Flavisolibacter sp.
CTTCTATGCCCACGATCTTCTGCTTTTTCAAATATTCATCCAGCGACATCTGCGCCTTTCGCCTCGAAAACAGTTCTTCAAGGTTGCGTCCGATCAAGGCTTTGATCTTGATGCTATCGCTTTCCACATCAAAATCGGCGACGCCATAATTTCCTATGTGCACCGTGTTCATGATCAGCACCTGTCCATAATAACTGGGATCGGTAAACACTTCCTGATAGCCGGTCATGCCGGTATTGAAACAAATTTCACCACCCGTTGTGCCGATAGCGCCGAATGCCTTACCGAAACAGGTTGTACCATCTTCCAAAACCAAAACTGCAGGTCTTTGTTGCTCCATTTTTAAAAAGTTATGCAAAGAAAAGGTTTTTTGCGATCAGAAATTTGAAACGACCGGGCACAAAAAAGGCAAGATCAAAAAATCCTGCCTTGTCGATCTATAGCATGCAAACATTAGCTGGGCTGTTGTTCGGCCGTTTCGGGTTGTGCTCCGTCTTCTGCTTGCGCAGCAGGGGCTTCCGTTTCCGATTGTTTCTTTCCACCACCGGCACGGCGCGTTCTTCTTGCACCTTCCTTGCGCTCTGTTTTGCCTTTGCCGTATACTTCGTTGAAGTCCACAAGCTCGATCATGGCCAGTTCGGCATTGTCGCCAGGGCGGGTGCCAAGCTTAATGACCCTTGTATAACCACCGGGACGGCCCGCGATTTTTTCGCTCACCGTGCTGAACAGTTCTGTAACCGCTTCCTTATCCTGAAGGTAGCTGAATACAACACGGCGCTGATGTGTCGTATTTTGTTTGCTTTTCGTGATGAGGGGTTCGGCATAAACGCGCAGGGCCTTTGCCTTCGCCAGCGTTGTTACGATCCTTTTGTGCTGGATCAGCTGACAGGTAAGATTGCTTAATAAAGCATCCCGGTGTGCTTTCTTACGACCGAGGTTGTTAATTTTATCTCCGTGACGCATGACTGTTGTTTTAAGGTTGTACCGTGTCAGGAATTACAACCGGTTATGAATAAGTCAGAATTCAAAAACTTTCAGATTGAATTATCCTACTGCTTTCGGACTCCTTTTTTGACTTGGCTTTTGAATTTTGAATTTTAATAGTCGTCCTTATCGATACCGAGCTTGCCTAAATCCATTCCGAAATGAAGACCTCTTTCATTGAGCACCTGCTCAATTTCAGAGAGCGACTTCTGACCGAAATTCCTGAACTTCATCAGGTCTTCCTGCTCGTACTGTACCAGCTCGCTAAGTGAATTGATCTTTGCAGCTTTCAGGCAGTTGAACGCACGCACCGAAAGATCGAGGTCTTCGAGTGGCGTTTTCAAAACCTTCCGCAGCTGCAGCGTTTGTTCATCAACGATATCTTCCTTCTTCTCTTCTTTGTTATCGAAGGTGATGTTCTCATCAGTGATGATCATAAGGTGCTGAATGAGGATGCGGCTTGCCTGCTTAACGGCTTCTTCGGGATGAATGGTGCCGTCGGTAGCTACTTCCATAACCAGCTTCTCGTAGTCTGTTCTTTGCTCAACACGCGTATTCTCGATGCTGTACTTTACATTTTTGATAGGCGTATAGATCGCATCTACAGGAATATAACCGAGAGGAGCATCTTTGGGCTTGTTCTCTTCTGCAGGCACATAACCACGACCTTTACCGATCGAGATCTCAACGTCCAGCTTTGCTGAGCTGTCGAGTGTGCAGATCAGCAGTTCAGGGTTCATTACCTGGAAGGATTGCGTTCCTTCTGAAAGCATGCCTGCAGTGAATTCAGTCCTGTTCTTTATAGAAAGCGTGATCTTTTCATTTTGAACATCGTGGTCAACGATCTTCTTCAAACGAACCTGCTTCAGGTTCAGGATGATCTCTACCACGTCTTCAGAAACACCTTTGATGGTTGCAAATTCATGCTCTACGCCTTCAATACGTACACCTACAATTGCATAACCTTCAAGGGAATTCAGCAATACGCGGCGCAGTGCGTTTCCGATCGTCACGCCATAGCCGGGCTCCAGCGGACGGAATTCGAACTGTGCTTCGAAATCAGTAACTTTTTGAAGTACGATTTTATCGGGCTTCTGAAAATTTAAAATTGCCATTTTTTTATTTCAGGTTTAATGTTTAATTATTGGAGTCACCGATTACTTGGAATACAATTCCACGATCAGTTGCTCTTTAATGTTCTCAGGTACGCTTTCCCTTTCAGGATAAGTAATGAACGTGCCCTGCATTTCCGTTTCATTCCAGTCTACCCATGTGAATTTCGGATTACGTCCGCGGATCTGGGCCGTAACCGCTGTGTTGTCTTTTGATTTATCCTTGAGGGATACAACATCACCAGGTTTCAATTGGAATGAAGGAACATTCACGATCTCACCATTTACACGAACGTGCTTATGGCTTACCAGCTGACGGGCAGCGGGACGTGAAGGAGCAATACCCATGCGGAACACTGTATTGTCCAGCCGGGCTTCCAATAATTTGATCAAATTTTCGCCGGTAACGCCTTTACGACGGGCAGCTTCTTCGAAAGTCTTGCGGAATTGCTTTTCAAGAACACCATAAGTGTACTTGGCTTTTTGCTTTTCGCGCAGCTGAAGCGCATATTCTCCAAGGGTCTTACGCTTGCGCTGTGCGCCATGCTGACCCGGAGGGTTGGAATTTTTTCCTAACCATTTGCCATTGCCCAGGATGGGCTCACCGAAAATGCGGGAAATCTTGGTCTTTGGACCATTGTAACGTGCCATAGTTGTTTATTCATTTCCGCTTTTTTGTACCGGTGCATTCATCAGTAAAAACGGTAAAAATCAATGAAGCACCCTTTTAATAAATGAAACCAAACTGGCCCATATATAGTGTGAAGAGCGAGAGCGGAGAGCGAGGAATCCGCACTCCGCTTTTCGCTCTACACTCTTCTTTTCTTGGGCGGACGGCATCCGTTATGCGGAAGCGGCGTCACATCCTTGATCATAGCTACTTCGATACCCGACTGGGCCAATGCGCGAATAGCACTTTCCCTTCCTGCACCAGGGCCTTTTACAAATACATCCACCCTCTTAACGCCCGCATCCAGTGCTACCTTGGCGGCATCTGAAGAGGCTGTCTGAGCGGCATAGGGTGTATTTTTTTTGGAACCCCTGAAGCCCATCTTACCAGCGCTCGACCATGAAATCACCTGGCCTTGCTTGTTGGTAATGCTGATGATCAGATTGTTGAACGTAGCGTTAACGTGAGCGTCTCCGTACGAATCAACCTTTACAATTCTTTTTTTTGCAGCTGCCTTAGCGCTTTGTTGTCCACCTTTTGCGCCGCCGGCCTGTTGTGCTTTTGCCATGTTACTAGGTAATCTTTAAAATTGATCAT
>DATMHB010000093.1:0-5048 GCA_035555175.1 Flavisolibacter sp.
GAGGTCCATTTGTTTTTCCAGGTATTCTTTAAAGCTATCCATATAAATGCCGGCTTTCAAAAACTTAGATGGCAATACAACAGTCCAGCAAAAAAACAGCCAAAGCCGTCTTCTTTTGAAGGTATATCAAATTGAGCTAGCTTCGTGCGGCTTTTTAAGGCGGCCCCCGGCTTAAGTCCTGTTGAGCAGATCTTTATTCTTGAATTTTAAATATACAATGATCATGGCATACGATGTTGTCGTTATTGGTTCGGGTCCCGGCGGATATGTTGCCGCTATCCGTGCTGCACAGTTAGGCTTTAAAACAGCAATCATAGAACGGGAAAGCCTCGGAGGCATTTGTCTCAACTGGGGTTGTATCCCGACGAAGGCTTTATTGAAAAGCGCCCAGGTTTTTGAATACATCAAACATGCAAAGGATTTCGGGATCGAAGCTACAGGCAAGCAGGATTTCGGCGGCGTGGTGAAGCGCAGCCGTGGCGTGGCCGATAAAATGAGCAAGGGGGTGCAATTCCTGATGCGCAAAAACAAGATCGACGTGGTCAATGGCTTTGCCAAAATAACCGGCAAGGGGAAAATAGAAGTGACTGCAGCGGACAACACCAAGCAGACAGTAGAGGGCAAACATATCATTCTCGCCACGGGCGCTCGCAGCCGCCAGCTCCCTTCGATGCCGATTGATGGGAAAAAGATCATTGGCTACAGGGAAGCAATGGTCCTGCCCCAGCAACCAAAATCGATGATCGTTGTGGGCAGCGGTGCGATCGGTGTCGAATTCGGCTACTTCTATAACAGCATGGGCACCAAGGTCACCATCGTTGAATTCATGCCGCGGATCGTTCCCGTAGAGGACGAGGAGATCTCCAAAGAGCTTGAAAAAAATTTCAAAAAACAGGGCATTGAAGTCATGACCTCTTCGGAAGTAACCAAAGTGGATACTTCCGGAAATGGAGTGAAGGCCACCATAAAAACTCAAAGCGGCGAAGTTGTACTGGAAGCCGACATACTCCTGAGCGCTGTTGGCGTTTCAGCCAATACAGAAGGCATCGGCCTCGAGCAGTTCGGGATCAAAACTGAAAAAGGGCTGATCACCGTTGACAAATATTATCAAACCTCGGTGCCGGGCTTCTATGCTATTGGGGACTGTGTTCCCGGCCAGGCGCTGGCGCACGTGGCCTCCAAAGAAGGTATCATTTGCGTTGAGAATATCGGCTATTCGGAAAAGAAATACAATCATCAGCCGGAGCCCCTTGACTACGGTAACGTTCCGGGCTGTACTTACTGTTCGCCGGAAATAGCGTCGGTCGGGCTCACAGAAAAGAAAGCCAAGGAACTTGGGTACGATATCAAGGTTGGCAAATTTCCATTGAGCGCATCAGGAAAGGCTTCTGCAGCTGGACACACCGAAGGATTTATCAAGGTGATCTTCGATGCGAAATATGGCGAGTGGCTCGGCACCCATATGATCGGATACAACGTAACTGAATTGATCGCAGAAACAGTGGTGGCGCGCAAGCTGGAGACCACTTATCACGAAGTGCTCAACAGCATTCATCCGCACCCAACCATCAGCGAAAGCATCAAAGATGCGATTGAAGTAGCTTACGGTGAAGCGATCCATCTATAAAGTGGAATTACCTGGAAACGATACGGAAGACTGCATGTTTTTTGCGGTCTTTTTTTATGCAAGCAGCGTTCCAGCACATTTTTGTCTCTTAAAATGACGTGAAGCTTTGATGATGACGACGAAAAAATCCACGGCAGTTTTATGTTTCCTGTTTTGTGCCCAGTTTGTCATGGCCCAGGAAAGAATTATCAGGCCTAACATCGGCTTAAAGTGGGCACCCACAGGACTGAGCCTGGGAAGTCTCAGCCTTCATGCAGAATATAATTTTGGAAAGAATTCCCTGACGGCAAAAATCGGTGTTCCAGTGGCCGTGCATCACACGCTCAGTTATGATGGCAAAGAGGCGGACTTCAGCATGAAGGCTACCTCATTCCTTGCTGGTTATCGCACCTATCTTTCAAAGAAGCATATGAAAGGGTTGTATTTCGAACCGTTCTTCAAATACGTCCATCATACCAGCGAAGGCGCGGGGCTCGCCGTATTGTCCGGAGAAACAGTGAAGATGAATTTCACGAACGACTACAACGGTGCAGGCTTTGGGGTACAGTTAGGAGCACAATTCCTTATTGCTGATAAATTCGTGATCGACTTCTTCTTCCTGGGCCCTGAAGCAAATGCTGCGCGGAATAATTTTAAAGCTGTTGAATTATCAGATGTCATCCCGTGGACGAATACGCAGGCGTGGGAAGCCGAAGCCGACATCCGGGATTTCATTGACAAATTTCCCTTTGTACGCAACAAGGTCAACGTATCGGTTGACCAGGCCAACAAGACCGTAAGGGCGGACTTCAAGGGCACGCTTCCAGGTTATCGCATTGGCATCTCCTTTGGCGTGGCGTTTTGATAATAACGGTGAACCAGAGCTGATCGTTGCAGTAGGCGCAGCAAAATAAAAAAGGCACAAGGCTCACGATTACCGGTATCCTTGTGCCTTTTTAATATAAGAAAAGTTAGTTGGCAAATACTTTTTTCAGTATATCTGTTGTACGGGCAACAGGATCTTTGCGGATCTTTTGCTCTTCAAGTCCAACCTGGTAAAAAATCCCCGACAAAGATTTCTCTGTAACATATGCCGCGAGGTCGGGATTGATTTTGTCTGCGCTCAATTTGTTATAAGCAGTGAATACCGCGTTCCAGTATTTTGTTGCGTTCGTTTTTTGCAGCGATGCTTCGATCACAGGCCTGAAAGATTCAGTAAGGGAAGCCGTGGTCTTATCCTTAAGATAGCTGGTTGCAGCAAAATCGCCACCTTTCAAAATACCTACTGCATCGCCGATGCTCATTTGTTTTACAGCATTGATAAAGATCGGCGCTGCACTTTTGGAAGCATCTTCGGCGGCACGGTTCATGGAAAGGATGGCATCGTCGACCAATTTTCCCATTCCAAGCGCACGCAATTTCTTCTCTGCCTTTTGGGCTTCCGCAGGCATCAGGATCTTGATCGCCGCGTCTTTGAAGAATCCATCCACATTCGAAAGCTGTTTCGATGCATTGTTCGTTCCAACGCTCAGCGCTTCCTTCAAACCACTTACGATTTCATCGTTGCTCAGGCTCGATTTTGTTGTGTTCTTAAGGATCTTATCAACAGCGGGCTTGCCTGATGGGTCTTTTTTTAAAATATTCTTGAGACCCTGGGCCTGAGAAGACGTTGCAAGAACTGCAACGGAAAACAGGAGTACTATTCTTTTCATAGATTGGTTTTATCTGTGTAAAATAAGCATTAAGAAACTTAATACACAGTTAAATGAGCTATTTTCATTTAAATTTTTTGATGTTCAGTATCTGGGAAAAAGAAACGTTTTATGCGCCTCAGGATGTAGTGATCGCAGGGAGCGGATTGGTTGGCCTTTGGTCTGCTTTTTTCCTGAAAAAGAAAAAGCCAAAATTAAAGATCACCATTGCAGACCGGGGACTTATTCCAACGGGCGCCAGTACACGAAATGCGGGGTTTGCCTGTTTCGGCAGCCTCAGTGAAGTGATTCATGATGCCGGCCAAATGGGCACAGAAAAAATGCTTGAACTCGTTGAGGCCAGATTTAAAGGACTGGAAAGAATTCAGAAATATTTCGGCGCTGATAAAATTGATTTTGAACTTTGCGGCGGCTACGAATTGTACGACCATTCCGATCGTTCATCAGAAGAACTGGAACATAATATCAGCTACATCAATTCCCTTTTCAAGCCGATCACGGCTAAGAAAAATACTTACCGTCTCGTAGACGAAAAAATCGCGGACTTCGGATTCGGACAAACCAAACACCTTGTGAGAAATAATATGGAGGGTTACCTGCATTCAGGGAAATTGGTGCAGGCCCTTTTGCATAAGGTTCAGGGCATGGGAGTGCAGGTATTCACCAACACTGAAATACAATCGTTCGGGGCAGCCGGAGATGTTATTGAGCTCCAAACGAACCAGCGCTTTAAATTCACGACAAAGCAATTGCTGGTATGTACCAATGCATTTACAAAGCAACTATTGCCGGAAGCCGACATTGTGCCGGCGCGCGGGCAGGTGTTGCTCACCTCTCCTATTGATAACCTTCCATGGAAAGGAACATTTCATTCGGACGAGGGATTCTATTATTTCAGGAATCTGGGAAATAAAGTATTGCTGGGAGGTGCGCGAAACAAAGCCTTTTTGGAAGAAGAAACTACAGAGATGATGCCGTCAGATCTCATTCAGTCTTACCTCGAAAAATATCTCGATGAAGTGATACTTCCTTCACAAAGGGGACAATATTCCATTGAGCACAGGTGGGCTGGTATCATGGCCATGGGCAGCGAAAAAATGCCTATTGTAAAAGAAACACAGCCCGGGGTATTTTGTGCAGTCCGCATGAGCGGCATGGGCGTTGCCCTGGCTCCGGTAGTGTCGCAGAATGTGGCCGGCATGATGACCGATCAATTATAGCTTCACGAGCTTTTCCCTGATCTTCATATGTCCATTGTCGCCCTGGATAAAATATATGCCGGGCATTAATCCCGACAGGCTAAGCTTTTTTGTTTTATCATTCACGAGGATCTGTGAAAGGACAATGCCGTTGAGATTTACAAGATAAACGGTTTTGCCCATCCAGGCGTTGTTGAAGTCGAAATTCAGGATCACTTCATTTTGCGCTGGGTTGGGATAACATTTGAATTGTGTGTTCATTACGGGGATCTCTACTATAGGGGCTTCAATAGTCCATGGTTTGTCGAGTCCTCTACTGGCAAGCATGGCATTTCTAGGCCCGCCTGGTCTGAATAATGCAAGCATCCTCTCCTTTTGTCCGTGCGTAAACAAATTCATGCAGGCATCATCGGTAAAGTCCATGTAATTCATATACATGTCGCCGAGCGTTCCATTGCTGCAGGAGCTACGAAAGGTTCCGGGGCAACCTGCCGTGAAATTGCCTTGTTTCGGTGTATCATTGACCAGGTC
>DATMHB010000094.1:0-3628 GCA_035555175.1 Flavisolibacter sp.
TGTTTAGTCGAGCGGTTTCTTTCGTTTTCCCGCACTGCCTTGGGGGGGCGCCCCCCGTTTGAAAATTACAGCGGGCGCGAATACTGGCCATGGGAATTTTCCTCTGATAAAAGCGAATATTCTTATCGGTGATCCATTTTAATCAGCTAATATTTATCGTGCATCGCTGAACCATTCATGGCGATCCTTTTCAAGAACAGTCCCGAAATTCAGTGTGCAACGCTGATAACCTTTTGACTTCATCTGCGGGCGTCCAACCTTGCCGGATAGCATCACCATCCGCGAACTGAGCGACAGTAGAACATGAAAGCAAACGGTGGCCCCCGAAAATCATTACAACCTACCTCCGATGATTATTGAATCCTCATCCCTCCTCGCGTCCTCCGTCATTCGACCATCGAAAAAAATTTGCCGGAACAGGTTCAGTTATTTGCAAACCGTTGCATGAACATCATAAGGGGAAAGGCCTTTGGATTTTCCTGCCAAAAATGAAAACATCAAATACCCAAGGCTCTATTGATCGCCAGGCCGGTCAGCAGTGCCAATCCAAAACTGAGAAAGGTGCCCATGAGCACATACTCCGTATGTTTTCTTGAGCTGAACACATCGTCATTGTTCGAAAGCGGCCGGTCGATGAGACGGAGAATTGATTTTGCCGCAACCAGAAATCCTATCGCCGCGAACTGCTCAATAAAAACAAGGGTCAGCACAAGTACACGCTCAAGGATACCAATGGTGACACCGGCATCCTTCAATCCGTCGTTAGTGGTTTCGATGTCTTTTGACCAGCGCTCGAAGAAATAGCGGATGAGGAATTTTGCGGGACCGATCACGATGATA
The DNA here is from genome assembly GCA_035555175.1 of Flavisolibacter sp. Classification (GTDB taxonomy): domain Bacteria; phylum Bacteroidota; class Bacteroidia; order Chitinophagales; family Chitinophagaceae; genus Flavisolibacter. The sequence goes on from DATMHB010000094.1 coordinate 841, forward strand.
TAACCCAACAACCGAATGAGCATACGGGAATTGGAAAAGACCGACGGCATCATGTACTGTGCCCGCTCCCATCCTTTTATGATGAAAAGCCACACGCAAATGATGGCAATCATGTGAAACAACTGGTCGCCAAGAAACAAACCCAGATCGATCGGTGTTCTACGCCTCGCGCTCCACTGCATCAATACGAGTTTTGCCCAGTCGATCAGGAGGTGCGATACGCCGATCGCCACTGCAGCCCACCATAGTTTGATGGATCCTGTTAAGAGCCAGGTAATGATAATGACGAGCAGGATATGCATCCAAAACGATGCTGAAGCCAGCATTCTGGTCTGCTTGCTTTCAACAGCGCGGTTCGATTGTAAAAAAAAGTCAACGATGCAGTGCGCAATAACAATGCGAAGGAGCAGGCTTAGTTCAGGATATGTAAAGAGGTTGATCAGGATTTTAATTTCTGTTCGAAATAATGCAATAATTTTTCAATCGCAAACCACTGGCCTGTTTTCAGGCGCTGGTTCACTGCCGACTGGCTCACTCCGAGCATCTTACTGATCTCTTCTTCCTTCAGCTCCTTCAGTCGGTACAAGACAGCTTCTGCCTGATTGTTGGTCCATTTCTGAATGACAGCATCGAGCAACATCACGGTTGGTTCCATCCATTCTGTAAAGGTTCTATCACTCGCTTTAAATGCCATTCTGTAAGTGGCATTTTTCAATGAGTCGAGGCCTTCGCCTGATAACCGGAATGCTTCACCATCCGATTGGGCAAGGCTTTTCTGGTTATAAAAATCGACCTTGCCAATTCCAATTGACAGGCGGATGTCCTGGCTTCCCTGGAAATAGCCTTTGGTAGCATTCGCTTTGCTTTTATCCAATTCTTTTTCTCCAGTGTAGGATTTCATGAACGCGCGCACCATCAACGCCACCCTCAAAGATTGTTCTTTATGGACGGCCACGCACTGAAGGCTGTCGCCCCGGAACATTTCAAATTTGGCCACCCATTTTTCTTTTTTAAGCGATTGCATGCAGGCTTTAAGCTCGGCGTACAATTGCTCGCGCATCGGGGGAGCCAGTTTACCCGAGCCAACGATATCGGCGGTGATGATACCTAATTCCATACAGGCTGGAGCCGTTAAGGGGCAAATATAAGGCTGGAGCCTTATAAATGCAAAATATAAGGCTGGAACCTTATAAAGTTAGATTATAAGGCTGGAGCCTTATGTCTCAATCCATGTGTCCCGATCGCGTTAGAAACAGCGGTGCCAGTGTGAAAAAGAATAGCAATGCTAAATGCCTTAGCACCCCTTAACTTTGGCTCATGTCCATTTCCAGAGATAAACTCCTTCAAAAATTCAATGAAGAATATGCACGATTGAATGCTGAACAGCGCAAGGCTGTTGACCAGACGGAAGGACCCGTGATGGTGATCGCAGGCCCAGGCACCGGAAAGACGCAGATCCTAAGTGCCCGCATCGGAAAAATATTGTTGAGCGATGCCCACGCTGAACCGAATAACATACTTTGTCTCACTTATACCGATGCCGGCGTTGTGGCCATGCGCCGCCGCCTTGCGCAATTCATTGGACCTGACGCCTATCGTGTAGGCATTTATACCTTCCATGCATTTTGCAACGATGTGATCCAGGACAACCTCGGCCTGTTTGAAAAGACCGCCCTCGATCCCATCTCGGATCTTGAACGCATAGAATTGCTGAAAGAACTTATCGATGGCTTTGGTAAGGAACATCCATTGAAGCGTTATCGCGGCGATGTATATTTTGAGATCAACGCCCTCCAATCCCTTTTCAGCCTCATGAAACGCGAGGGCTGGACCGGTGAATTCATCTGTCAGAAAATTGATGAATACATCGATGACCTGCCCAACCGCGATGAATACATCTGCAAGCGTGCGACGAAAGAATATAAAAAAGGGGATCTCCGTCTCGACAAGATCGAAGAACAAAAAGAAAAAATGCAGAAACTGAGGGCAGCCTGCAATGAGCTTAAAGCGTACCAGAAAATGATGCGTGACCGCGGCCGCTACGACTTCGACGACATGATCAACTGGGTGATCGATGCCTTCCGGAACAATGAAAACCTGTTACGAAGCTACCAGGAACAATACCAGTACATACTTGTTGATGAATACCAGGATACGTCGGGATCACAGAACGCGCTTGTTCAGCTGCTCATCAACTACTGGGACAAACCGAATGTATTTGTAGTAGGCGATGATGATCAGAGCATTTACCGCTTCCAGGGCGCCAACGTGGAAAACATGCTCGAATTCGCCCAAAGCTTCCGCGACGACCTGATGACCGTGGTCCTGGTCAACAATTACCGCTCCACCCAGGACATTCTAGATATTTCCAAAACGCTGATCGGTAAGAACGAAGAAAGACTCGTAAGAAAAATTGATGGCCTGAGCAAGGAACTGATCGCAGGAAATGCAGATCTATTGCATGTAAAACTCAGACCCGTTATTTATGAGTACGAGACGCAGCGTGATGAAATGATGCACATCACGACAAGTGTTGAATCGCTGGTAAATAAGGGTGTGCCTGGTAATACGATCGGCATTATTTACAGGGAAAATAAATATGGTGAAGAGCTCGCCAATTATTTTAGACTCAAAAATGTTCCTTATTACAGCAAGCGCTCATTGAATATATTGGATCAGCCGCTGATACGGCAGCTGTTACTGGTTTTGAATTACCTGGCGGCAGAGCACGACAAACCTTATGCAGGCGACGAACTTCTTTTCGAGATCCTGCATTTCGAATGGCTCG
>DATMHB010000095.1:0-2651 GCA_035555175.1 Flavisolibacter sp.
ATTTTAGCCACAAATACCCCTACCACCGCAAACTGAAATTCAATCCGTTATAAAAACTGATTTTCTTCAGCCCCGATCAAGGACTTTTTCCTCTTTTACGTAAATCGGAGTGCAAATGTATCATATTGAGGCTGAATGAACAAAGAAATCTAAGTGAGGATTACGTTTTAAATATGAATTAAGAATTTCAAGAAAAGACGCCCCCGAAACGCTCATGTGCGCGGTGAAGGCGATCAAAAACCTTTGCATGCCCCAGGGTTTTATTATCTCCGTGCCGTTATTAAATATTCGAACAGTGACCTTAGTTATTTATAAAGTAATTATCATGGCCGGGAACGACAACATTAGCCATAGCTGATATCTTTTTGTAGGAACGAAGTGATTCTTCAACATCAAGCGCTTTAAAATACATGCGGCCTTCATCCCAGAAATCTTTTGTAGCTACCGCGTCGCCCACTACAAATACAGACAAGCCCTTATAGTCAAATCGCAATCCCGAGGTTCCCGGCGTATGTCCCGGCAGCGGTACTACATCAATGACATCGTAAATCTTATTGCCGGCAACCTCTACCTTTTTTGAGAAATGGGCGTTCTTGTTAATTGCCTCTGCTACTGCAGAACTTGCAAGCCACCGCGCATTTGGAAAATTAGGCAGGCCAATATAATGGTCTTCATGTTCATGCGTCATGAACACCACATCAATTTTATCCGGTGTAAGCCCCGTCCGTCTTTTCAGCTCGTCAGCCATGGCCTGTCCGTCTTTCAGCGAAGGATCGACCATCACACGGTGACCATTAACCGTAATTACTGTTGTTGTGCAGATCACAGAATGGAGCGATTTTTCCTCGCTTTCGCCCCAATAGCGGTTCCGCGAAAGGTTTCCAATTGTTATCACATCCCAATGTGTAACCGCAGGATCCGGAGACCCTTTTAGTTTAATGACAGCAGATGCCCCCTGCTTATCCGCCGAATGTTTAGGAGAATTGCATCCTATATTGAGGACCGTTCCCAGCCAGATTAACAACGTTAAATAGTTTATTCGTTTCATATAGACGCACAATTTATTTTTTATACGCTGCCGTTCACCAAAGGCCTCGTCCCCTGGTACAAGAAGGCTTCAAACCCAAACCATCTGCAACGGATATGAGTTTGTTCATCGGTCATATGCCCTCGGCAGTTAGAAATCCGCGTAAGGATTCCAAATCATTTTTCATGGCCTGCAAGACTTCATTTCCGGGTTTCGTCAGTTTCCTTTCTCCGTTTTGTGCTCCTCCCAGATCATAATCGCACATCAGTGAAACCGGCCCGGTAATTTGAAACTGCTTTATCACGTTAAAATATTTTTTGAAATCCACCATGCCCTCTCCCAGCGGCACAGGCTGAATATCCCACATGTTATTCTTCTTTTCCCAGCGGAAATCGCGAATGCATAAAGTCTTGATGTATGCATGCAGCAGCCTAAAAGTAACGGGCCACGAAAAAGGGCCGTCAATAGAGGCGTGTTTAATATCAAACTGGCTTCCTACATACCTCGGATCCAAATCCTTTATGGTGAGCCAAAGATCCCAAAGGGTGGCACCAAATCCTTCACCTGAGTGATTGAGATAGTCGCTATGCAGTCCGTATTTTTTATTGAGTTGTTCAAGAGACGCAAATTTCGCTTTGATCTGGTCAAGGTTGTCGGTCATGTCAACGTCCTTCTTAAAGTTCAACCCACCCGACCGGTAATAGCGGATGCCCAACGAGGAAGCCGTTTTTAGAATGTCCTCAGCCCGTGGGCTTTTGTCGTCCTGTATATCCGTACTGATCATCAAGATCTTAATGCCTGCGGCATGGGCTGCTTCTACGGCTTTGGGCAGGTCCTGCGTTACACGCTCCGGTTGTACATGACCGTTATTCCTCACCGTCAGATCGATACCGTCAAACCCCATTTCAGCCACAGCATGCGCCATATCATTATAATTTAGCCATTGCAGTTGCTTGGAAAAAATACAGATCTTCATTTTTTCAGCCGGTTGCATAGGCACATTGACCAGTGAGGACAGAGGCAAGGTAAAACCTGCGGTAGCCATGGCAGAGGAAGAGATAAAATCTTTACGCGTCATATGATTTACAATTAGTTGTTTTTTAACTGCAGGTGCACCTGAAGCTTAGTTTTGATCCGGTAACGAAAAAGCAACATAAGCATCGCCTGATTTTGTCTTCATCTTGCCGCCCCCACAGGCAATGACGATATATTGCTTGCCGTTTACCTCGTACAGGGAAGGCGTCGCAAATCCCGCCGCGGGAAGGTCAACCTCCCACAGTAATTGTCCGGACCGTTTGTTGAAAGCCCTGAATTTTCCATCTTTTGTGGCAGCGATAAATAAGAGCCCTCCGGATGTTACCACGGGACCGCCATAGTTTTCAGTGCCGCTGTGAATTCCTTTCGCCTTCAATTCTGGATAATCGCCTAAGGGTATCTTCCAAACTAATTTCCCCGAATTCAGATCAATAGCACTCATACTTCCCCACGGCGGCCGGATAGCCGGATAACCTTCTTTTGTCTCGAACTTGGTGGGCCGCGCGCTGCCCATTGAAGTATATGGTACTTTGAAATAGGGATCTTCCTTTTTAAGAGAAGGCATGAATTTTTTTTGCTGCAGCGGTTT
>DATMHB010000096.1:0-8347 GCA_035555175.1 Flavisolibacter sp.
AAGCATTCAGCCAGATACCTTCTATGTTACCATCGTCAGCCGTATAAGCCCACCGCTGAAGCGTTGTATAGTTTGAAAGCGACTCGGTGGTTTCATAAAGGTTATCACTAAGCATGTCGGGCAGACCAACAAAAGCATTGGAGCTTCCGCTTCCATAATAATTGCCTGCTTTCAATCTTACATAGGCACCTGTAAGTGCTGCTTCGTAATCTTCTATTGTATTGAAGCTGGCGTCTCCATTTACCGTATAGGTAGGGTTGAGGTCAACCTTTTTCGTGCATGATGCGAGCAAGGCACCACACAGGATAAAAGAGGATATGTATTTCAAATTTCTTTTCATAATCATTGAGCGTTAAAATTTAAAAACCAACCGATACACCAAATGTGATCGCTTTTAATGGTGGATAAACAGAACCAAGATAGTTGGCCTGTCCTTCAGGATCATAACCCAGTATGTGATGCCATGTCTTCAGGTTCTGACCCTGGACAAAGAACCGGATCGTGCTCGCCGAGATGCGCCTTGTTACTGAACCCGGAAGGCTGTAGCTGAGCATAATGTTGCGCAGACGAACATAGCTTCCATTCTCTACATAGCGCGTTGTTTCGGGATGATAATCTTCATGAAGGCTTGGAACATCAGTGATGTCGCCGGGCTGCTTCCATGCTCTCAGCAAAGACGCTGCTGCAGAGGAATAATAATATCCCGGATTCTCTACGTTCGTCCGGTCGTTGTTATAAATTTTATTACCATAAACATAGGTAAGCAGCACGCTAAGTTCCAATCCGCGGTAGTTGATCGTATTTGTTACGCCGCCAAAATGCGGTGCGTCAACGGTGCCGGCAATTACCCTATCGTTAGGATCATAAACTTCTGTTTCCTTGCCGTCCTTGGTCAGGTAGATTGAATTACCATTATCAGGATTCACGCCTTTGAAACGAACAACATACAATGAGTTCTGCGCTTCACCTATGCGGTTAATGAACAAGCCATTGATGTTTTCATTCTCGCCATCCAGTTCCAAAATCCTGCTCTGGTTGTATGTATGATTCAGGGTAATGTTCCAGTTGAAGTTGCTTGACCTTACGATGCTGCCATTGAGGGTTACTTCAATACCGCGATTGCGCAGCTTACCCATATTGGTGAGAATTGAATTCACACCATTGGTACCTGATAACTGCCTGTCGAGGTAAAGATCATTTGTGATGGCGTTGTATACCTCAACGGTACCGGATATCCTGTTTTTCAAAATCCCAAAGTCGATGCCTGCATTGAAAGTGGTCCTTCTTTCCCACGTCAGTTCAGGCTTTTTCGTATTCACGAGCACCAGTCCACCCACACCGTTGTAAGAAGCAGGCCCGAATTGTTCAAGCGCTTCATAATCGTCACCAACATTCGAGTTGGCTGCAGATCCGTAGCTTGCCTTCAGCTTCAGGTCATTGAAAAAATTCGATGTCCTCATGAACTCTTCGGAGCTGATCACCCAGCTGGCGCCAATACCGCCGAAGGTGGTCCACTTCTTCCCTTCTGCGAGTTTTGAAGCACCATCTCTTCTAACAGTTCCGTTCAGGAAATATTTATTCTTGAAATTATAATCGGCGATCGCAAAATAAGAAAGGATAGCGAGCTCAGTTTCATTGCTATTCAATGCAGGAATAAACCCATTGGTGCTGGTTCCCGGCGTTACGCCCGCGCCATTCTTCAGTGGTCCTACCAGACCATATCCGGTATAACCGAAGCTGTTGGCCCGGCGCTGAATGATCTCGTTGAAAAGACTAATGCCGAAACCCTGATTCTCCGTTTGTTTCCGGTAGCCAACTGAAGTAGTTCCTGTATAACGGACGTTGCGGTTATAGCCTTCGCTATATGAACCCCGTCCGCCCGTTTGCTGGCTACCCAAATAAGTAGTGCGGTCAACGTAGCGGCGGTTAATGTTCTCCGTAAAATCAACGCCCCAGTTGGTTCTTGCTGATAATCCGCGCAGGAATGGGGCATTATATTCGGCACTCACATTGCCTATACCCTTCAGTTGCTTATTGCTTCGTGGATTTTCGATCAGCTCCCTGAATGGGTTCGGCTGCCCCTGAATGGCCATGTCTGCATCATTATAAGATCCGTTGGGCAGATAAGCGGTTACGTAAGGCAGGTGCCATCTGATGGCGTTAAGCGGAGAGCCAATACCCGTATTGTCTTCACTTGTATTCGTAAACATGGAAGAACCGATAAAACTATTCAAACCTATTTTGAAATCTCCCATCGTGTGATCCATGTTGAAACGCGCCGTATAACGGTCGAGGCCAGTTGCAATTACAACACCCTCCTGCTTGAAGATGGAACCTGAAAGGAAAAAGCGGGTCCTTTCATTGCCACCGGTAAGACTGAGTTGATGCTGGTTGGTGATGTTCTTTCTGAAAAAATCATGTTCATAATCTGTCTTCACCTTCGACAAACTATCTGCTTCTGCTGCCGTCCAGCCGTTTGGATTGGTTCCGTAAATTCCATCAGCCGCCAGCTCAAAGGCAATTTTTTCAGCTGAGTTCATCAGCTTCAATGTATTTTCCGGAAGGCGACCGATGCCATGCTGGTAGTCGTAGTTGATCCTTGTTTTGGAATTAGCGCCCCTCTTAGTGGTGATCACAATAACGCCGTTCGCACCGCGTGATCCATACTGCGCAGTTGCCACGGCATCCTTAAGAATATTATAGGAATCAAAATCGGAAGGGTTCATACTTTGAAAGTCCGCCGCACTGATCTGGATCCCGTCTACTATATATAATGGCTGGGTAGAACCTAACACAGAACCTTTACCACGAATGGTCACTGATGCAGCAGATCCGGGTTGACCGCTGCCGGACTCGATGAGTACCCCGGCACTTTTCCCCTGCAACTGCTGTTCGAATGAGCCAACAGGTTGCAATCTCACTTCATCAGCCTTGATCCTTGTGATGGAACCCGGGGCTGACCTGCGCGTCTGCGATAAATAACCAGTCACCACCACTTCAGACATAGAATTGTCTCCCTGTTTGAGAGAAACGTTCACCACACCACCGTTTGTAATTGATCTTTCAATTGTCTGGAAACCTATGTAACTAAACACGAGGGTGCTGTTAGAAGGAGCAGAAATAGAAAATGATCCATTGATGTCGGTAACCGTGCTGAGATTCCTGTCTTTTACGGTAACGGTAACACCCGGGAGGGCGCCGCCTTTGTCATCGGTAACCCTGCCGGTCACCTGTACCTGTGCGAGGAGAATTTGCGCAGGCAATAAAAACCCTACAAGCAGTAAGAGCCGCAGTTTTCTCATATGAAATTAGTTTTAAAATAGATAATGGCCGGAAAGATAAAAAAACTCATCAGAAAATTCTGAATTTATTTTTATTATTATTTATCGTAACACGGCCTTTAAAACCCAGACCAGATCGGCGTTTCAAACGCTGCAGCGGACCGGTAATAAAAAACTATTACACCTATTAATGATAAGAGCCCCCCAATCGGGAGGCCCTCACGTATTAACGAATAAGTGATAATCAGTAGCCGGGATTCTGTGCAAGGATGCCTTCCGACGCATCAATATCCCGCTGCGGGATTGGGAAGACCAGCTTTGGGCTGTCCCAGGCAAATGCGCCTGTGGACATATGCAGTCTTTTGAAATCATGGATCCTGGTTCCTTCGAACGCAAGTTCAAGAAAGCGTTCATTGAGAACATCGTTGAGGGTTGGATTCACGATCACGGGCAAGTTGGTGCGAACCGGATTCCTTATCTGCGCCAGATCGTTCTCGGGGGTATCGCCTACCGCACTCCCCAGTCTTAGATTACATTCAGCCCTGATCAGGTACATTTCAGCAATACGGATCACCGGAAGGTTCTGGCTGAAAGATTTCCATTTGGAAGTGTACCAGTTGCCGGGCCGGGCACCCGTACCCACGTAATACCATTCGCTACTCCTCAGGTCATTTGCGTTATACCCTGATACCCATCCTGAATTTACGCGCACGTCGGCCCTGCCGATACCGGGAAGGCTGGCATAAAATGTTGCCATCCCATCATTGCTCGTGCCTGCATTGTTTTGATCATTCTGTTGAATCTCCCAGATAGACTCTGCTGTATTCTTGTTATCGAATACGGCGCGCACCGATGCATTCATTTTGTACTTGTTGCTTTTTATCACTTCGTTGGCTGCAGCGAGTGCATTCGCATAATCTGATTTTTGCAGATACACGCGCGCCAGGAAGGCGAGGGCGGTAAACCTGTCGGCGCGGGTGCCATTGTCATCCGGCAGCTTAGCAGCGGCCGCAGTCAGGTCTGAGATCACCTGCTGATAAACCTGGGCCACGGTATTCCGTGGAATTTTTTCGAAAGCCGCAGCTTCATCCTTGGTAGCCTTCGTTTTGATCACAATGCCCGGCTGGTCGTTGGCGGCTGTGGCACCCCACGGAAGTGCGTAATAACGAACGAGCTCAAAATGCATGATGCCGCGGATAAAGAGCGCCTCACCTTCCAGACTTGTTTTTTGCGCTGCATCTTTTACCACGGGCAGGGCATCAATCACAATGTTTGCCATGTTAATGGCCCGGTAAGCGGCGACCCATGTTCTGGATGCTTCACTATTGTCTCGTGTCATGGTCTTGTTGGCGATCTGCCGCTGACCCTGGAAGGTTCCCCTCCACGAATCATAATTTTCAGATGCCTGCAGATCGGCCATCAGAAAAAGATTAGTACCGTACAAAGCACCGCCCCCAAGAATAGAATAAGCACCTACTATTGCGGACTCCACGTCATCGGGCGTTGTCAAAGCCACCGTCGCATCCACGCTTTGCTTCGGCTCAATATCCAGCTTCTTGTTACATGATGCAAAGGCGATCATCAACAAGAGAGAAGAAATTTTTATTATCGATTTCATAATTCGTTTTTGTTGTTATTAAAAACCAAGGTTTACACCAATGCTGATGGTTCTTGCCTGAGGCGGTGTATAAAAATCATGACCGAGGTTAAGGTTACCTGTGTAGGTAGCATTGACTTCGGGGTCATAACCTTTGTATTTGGTTGACGTAAATAAATTGGTTCCAGCTACATAGATGCGGGCATTATCGATGTGTGCTTTTCTGAGCACGGCGCGCGGAAGATTGTAACCAAGGTTTGCCGATTTAATCCGGAAATAGGAACCATCCTGTACCCAGCGCGATGATTTGCCTGCACCATTACCTGCATATAGCCTTGGCTGTGGCACCATGGTAATATCGCCGGGCTTCCTCCAGAAATTCATTTGATCGATAGTTTGATTATCGAAATAATCACCATTCACCGATTGGAAGAATCCCGCGATGTTGTAGATGTCGGCTCCCTTTACAAACTGGCACTGCACATCGAGATCAAATCCCATGTACGAAAACCTGTTGTTGAAACCGCCATAAAAATCAGGATTGGGATCACCTACAACCATATTAGGTGCAACGCTATAGTCCTTGGTAGTTTTTCCATCGGCAGTATAATACAGAGCATCTCCATTGGCAGGATCAACACCCGCATATTTTTTTCCGAAGAACTGACCGAACGGTTGTCCTACGGCCAGGCGGCCAAGTGTGCGTTGTCCGGGAGGAACGGGTGCAACCAGCTTCGTCACCTTATTTCTGTAGGTTGAAACATTGCCGGAAATATTCCACTTGAAGGGACCATTCAGGATGTTTGCATTCAGAACAAATTCCCATCCTTTGTTCTCCATGCTACCAATGTTCTTGGTAACGTTTGTAAAACCATTTACTGAAGGAAGAGGAACATTCAATAAAAGATCGTTCGTATTCTTCTTGAAATAATCTACTTCACCACTGATCCGGTTATTGAGAAAGCCGAAATCAATACCCACATCCAACTGATCTGTCTTTTCCCAACTCAAATCGGGCACGCCAATCTGAGAAGCAACAAGGCCGGCAACATCAGCATAGGCAGAAGCGCTGTATAATGTGAGCGAGCTGAAGTTTCCGATCTCTGCGTTCCCTGTTCTTCCGTAGCTGCCGCGGATTTTCAGGAAGCTGAACACGCGTGAATTTTTGAGGAAATTCTCTTCGGAAAGGATCCATCCTGCAGAAACCGCAGGGAAAGCTCCATAGCGATTGTTTGCACCAAAACGTGACGAACCGTCTACGCGGAAGCTCGCTCCAAGCAGATAGCGGTCCTTGAATTTATAGTTGCCTCTCGCAAAATAAGAAACAAATGAAAAACCTGTTTCGGTTGAAGAACCCGATTCAATGATCGCGGCACTGGCGATCTTTGTAAAGCGGTCGTTCGGAAAAGCGTTACCCTGTACCTGTGTACCCGTTAAGGTACCGCGCTGGTATTCCATTCCAACGAGAGCGTCTATATTGTGCAGGTCGCCAATTGATTTTCTAAAGTTCAGCGTATTCGTTGCCGTTAAGATCGCGGATGTAACCTGATTGCTGAAAGACAAACCGCCCGGTGCGCCATCAAGCGTGTTCTTACCTTCATAATTTTCTTCCTGCAGATTTGTCCAGTCAACGCCGATCTGGCTCCTGAACATAAAACTCGGTGACAGCGTCAATTCTCCATAGGCAGTGCTGATAGAACGGTAAGTTGTGGCCAGGTTCTTCGAAGCGCCTTTTTCAATGAGCACATTATAATAAAGTGTATTGGGGTTGTATTTGCCATCGGCATCGTATAAAGGATGAAGCGGGGGAATGGCATTCAGCTGCTGCGGATTGGTGAAAGCGTTATCGCTTGGAACCCTGTAGTTATCGCTGCGCATCAGCGAAAGGTTAGTACCGATCCTGATCCTATTGTTCAATGTATGATCGAGGTTGAGCCTCAGCGTACCCCGGTTCAACCGGTTCATGATGATAATACCTTTTTGATCGTTCCATGAACCACTGATCAAAAACTTTGTGCGGCTATCACCGCCACTTAAAGAAAGGCTGTATTGGTTCACCCTTCCCTTTTGGAAAGCTTCATCTGCCCAATTGGTATTATTATCATTGTTCCAGTCGGTGGTGCCTGTCTCCGCCTCGAATTCATCGGCAGCCACGTATCCTTCATTTTCAGCAGCGGCGCCAAACAATTCTTTGTATTGGGCGGCGTTCAGGAATTTTTGTTTCCTGGTGGCCTCACTCCAGCCAGTGAAATAGCCAAAGTTTACTTTGGTCTTTCCCATCTTTCCGGATTTGGTCGTGATGAGGATCACTCCATTTGACGCACGTGCGCCATAGATCGCCGAAGAAGCTGCGTCCTTCAGCACATCGATGGACTCGATATCATCAGGATTTAATGTTGCCAATGGATTATCCGGTTCTGTATAACTACCAAGGGCCTGCGTTACCACCGGAACACCGTCGATTACAATAAAGGGCTGCTGGTTGGCAGAGATCGAAGAGATACCACGGACCCTTACATTGAGCGCCTGTCCGAGTTTGCCGCTTCCCGTATTGATGAATACACCCGCGGCCCGGCCCTGCAGAGCTGTTTCAAATGAGGGAAGAGGCAAGTTTTGAAAATCCCTGTTGCTGATCTTTGAAATAGAGCTGGTGACATCCTTCTTGATCTTGGTCCCATAACCTACGACGACGACTTCGGACATCGCATTGTCACCTTCGTTCAACTGAACCGAAAGATTTCCGGAAGTAATAACAACTTCCTTTCTGCCAAAGGCAACGTGGCTGATGACGAGGGTAGAGCGCATGGGAGCGCTGATCGTGAACATTCCTCTTTCATCCGTTACCGTGGCAGTGTTTGTGTTCTTAATATTCACCGTTGCGCCCGCAACGGGTGTCCCATCTTTGTCGGTCACCTTGCCGGTGACCTGGGTTTGTGCGAAGGCAAATTGTATGGCACATAGGATTCCCAGCACCAGGAGCTTCAATTTTCTCATATGCGTTGTTTGAGAGTAAATTAGGAAATTACCCAATATCAAAGACAAAAAACCCGTACATAAGCTGCACGGGTCCAAACATATCATTTCAGATTCAGTTTCTGCTCCTGCTTCCCATGTACACAAGAATGTACTGGATAAGGGTAACGACAGCGGCCAGGGCTGCAACCACATAGGTCATAGCGGCCCAGGTCAGTGCATTCTTCGCCTTTGGGTATTCCTGGGCATTGGTAACGTTGCTCCGGTTCAGCCAAGCCAGCGCCCTGCGGCTCGCATCAAACTCAACGGGAAGCGTAATCAATGAAAAGATGACCGTCACGGCAAAAAGTCCGATACCTACCAGCAACAGGGTTGGATTGCCGGAACTCGCCATGAAAACGCCGATCAGGAGGATCCAGTTCACTATGGTTGAGCTGAATTGAACGGCCGGCACAAGTTTACTCCTGAGATTGAGCCAGGCATAGGCATCGGCATG
>DATMHB010000097.1:0-2149 GCA_035555175.1 Flavisolibacter sp.
GGACCCTATGTCAATTCAACCATCCTCAGGTTCCGCTCCAGCTTTATCGGTGAAAAGGATGAATCATATAAAGTGAGAGAAGTGAATCGCGCCTTTATTCAGCCTTATATTTATTCCCACCCCATTGGCGGCGGATTGGGAACAACGGGCGCATCCGGCCTTCGCTTCAACAGGGGACACTATCTTGCAGGTTTTCCGCCGGATAGCGGCTACCTGAGGAAGGCCCTCGAAACCGGATGGATAGGGCTGGCGTTCATCTGCCTTCTATATTTTATCATTCTGCGGTTTGGCATCCGGCGGTATTTCAAGTGCAGGGATGATCGGCTCAAGATCATTTATGCGGGCGCCATCTCAAGCCTCTTTTCTTTTTATGTGGCCGAATTTGCGCAGGAAGCCATCGGCCAGATCACTGATATTGTAATTTATTATCCTCTCATTGCCATGATGCTGAAAATGGAATACTTCAGGAGCTTCCGCGAGGGCGATCCTGCAGCCAAAACCATTGAAGAGGGACCATGGTTATGAGGTTTCCGGCAAACGAACTATTTTAATCTGCATTAGCGCAAATTCAGAACTTCGGGGATTATTTCGTTTAAGCATGAATCATGACGAATAAGGGCAGGCAGCATATCATCCTGGCAATCGCTATTGCAGCTACGTTCATTCCTCTGCTGTTGATCGAAGCAAGGGTGCTATCGTTCACAAAGGGAATGTTTATTTATCCGGTCGACGACACTTTCATTCATATGGAGCTGGCAAAGAACCTGGCACAAAATGGCAACTGGGGCATCAACAGCCATGAATTCAGTTCGGCTTCTTCGTCTATCCTTTATACGCTGCTGCTCGCCTTGCTCTTCAAAATTTTTTCGGTAAGCACGCTCTTCCCGATGATCATCAATGCAATTGCCGGTTTGGGTCTGTTGGTAGCGATCAACCGTTGGCTTGGCAGACAGCAATTGAGCTTTACTGCCCAACTCCTGATCATCCTCGGCGTGATCTTTATTACACCTTTGCCGGTGCTCGTCATGAGTGGAATGCAGCATACACTTCAGTGTCTCTTTTCTTTTCTTTTTCTTTTTGGAGTCAGTGACTGGATCGCCTTGAACCGGCGCCAGGGAGAATTGAAATGGCATTTGCCGTGGTCGATTCCGGTCCTTGCCCTGCTGGTGACGGCCATTCGTTACGAAGGATTGTTCATGGTGGCAACGGCCTGCCTCGTGCTGCTGATGTATAAAAAAATAGGAGCCGCATTCCGCATAGGATTATTTGGTTTGATGCCGGTTGTCATATTTGGACTGTATGCCATCAGCAAGGGCAGTTATTTTTTGCCCAATTCTGTTCTGATCAAGTCTGAAGAAGTATCGCTGTTCAGTGGCGGTATCGGACATTTCTTTGAGGCGGTGCTGGTTGAAAAGCTAACGCTCGCCAGGGCCGGCATTACGGCAATGGCAACACAGCGCCTGCTCCTCATGCTTCCTGCCACGGCCGTCATCTTTTACCGTTTCCTGCGCCCTCAACTTTCTTATCTGCTCATCCTCGCCATCCTTACCTTTTGCACTTTTCTTCACCTGACGCTGGCATCAACGGGTAAGTTTTATCGTTATGAAGCCTACCTCGTACTTTGTTCCGCTGTGGTAACAGCCACTGTCTTTGCAAAATATACTGCGGCTGTATTTTCTGCGAAGCCGGGCATGCGGCATGTGCTGGGCCTTATACTCCTTTTCTTTCTTGCGCTGCCGCTATTGCTGCGCGTTAGTGCTGCTTATACAAAAGCAGGCAGGGCCTGCATCAATATTTACGAACAGCAATACCAGATGGGGAGGTTTCTGCAAAAATTTTATCCTGATGAAGGCGTTGCTGCCAACGACATCGGTGCTGTAGCCTACTTTACGAACGGCAGGGTGGTTGACCTTTGGGGTCTTGGTGACTTCGATATTGCAAAGAGCAGGAGAAAAAAATACTGGACGCCCAGTTTTCTGGATACGATAAGCAGGAGAAAAAATGCCCGGCTCGCCATTGTTTACGACAGTTGGTTCAACGATTCGCTTGGGCGCCACTGGCAAAAGCTGGCAACGTGGAAGATCCCTTAGAATGTGGTTTGCGGCGAGGATATTGTTTCTTTTTATGCGATCGATTCATCGATCGCACC
>DATMHB010000098.1:0-2234 GCA_035555175.1 Flavisolibacter sp.
ACTGAATGATAACACGATCGCCAATATTTTTTGAAAGGATCTGATGTACCAGCAAATCCACGAATTCTTGGGGAGCAGGATGATATTGCCCGTCGGTCGCAGGAACGCTTTTCGTTTCAATGTTGTAATTGGGAAGCGGAAGGCCGTTGACCTGGCAATACGATTCTACACTGTCAATGAGATCCGAGAGCAATGGCTTAGACACCTTTAATTTCTGCTGCATTGGAAAACGCGGGTGCAGTCTGCTGCCTACATCAAATCTTTTTATCTCTGTATAGTCCATCCTGTAAATATTCAGGCTGGTTTCTTCTTTTTCCGTTACAGGATTTCCATCGGGCTTTGTGCTGATCTCATGGTTAAAGAAGGGGTCATGCGACACCACCACTTTTTTGTCCCGGCTGATGACGGCATCCATTTCGAGCGTAGTGACGCCCTCGTTCAATGCCCTGATCATTGCAGGGATGGTGTTCTCTGGCATAAGGCCGCGGCAGCCTCTGTGGCCCTCTTTATCGAAGACATTCATTAATTGTCTTTTTTGATGGGTGGCCGTGCACGCAGGGAGAAGGATGATCAGCATGAAGACAAGACCTCTCAGAACCATATAATCCGGTTTGACCGGTGAAAAGGTATTGAATCCGTAAAACAATAAAATAAAAAAATTTCCCCGGTATCATCTCGAGGCAGCCATTGCATCCCTGGATGCGGCCGCCAGTAGTTTCGCGGAAACAGACTCGAAATCGATCTGTTTTCTCTATAATCATTTTATATGCATTGCAGCCGGGCCCGATCGTTGCTCTTAACCGGACAATTGCAACCGGCTGCTCAACTAATAAAAAAATGCGTTGGATCAATTGCTTCACATAAACGAACTTGAGGACTATTATCTCTATCACACCTCGCTAGGAGAAACCTTAATTGAATTGGGGCACAAAAACGAAGCAGCATCACATTTTCAAAAGGCGCTGCGCCTCACGCCGTCAAGGCTTGAACAGGGATTGCATCAAAAAAAAATCCGGGATT
Source organism: Flavisolibacter sp. (assembly GCA_035555175.1). GTDB lineage: Bacteria > Bacteroidota > Bacteroidia > Chitinophagales > Chitinophagaceae > Flavisolibacter. Next base: position 1,021 of record DATMHB010000098.1, read on the forward strand.
GCAGCCTAAAAAGTATGTGACCTCCTAACGTCAATCCCAGACCGAAAGTTTTTTCTGATTATACTGCGTCAGTGTCAGTATCTCTTCTTACGGTTTTTGTAACCGTTACTTTTTCTCCGCTGCCGCTCGAGCTCCGGCTTCTTCCGCCGCTTGTCAGTGCAATCAGCAAAAGGATAAATACTGCTGCGCCCACTACCCATACCCAGGGAGAAGCATACCAGTTGCCTCCGCTATTCTTGTTAATGTCCACATTGACGTCCGTACTCTTTTCCTGAGCAAAGAGAAGAATGTTAAATAAAACCATTGTCAGGGTGAGATATGCCTTTTTCATAATCACTGTTTTTTTAGGTACTTAAAAAAATATGCCATTCTTCGCAGGGGCAACGAAAAGCGCCGGGCAAAAGGCATGTTTTTAGTTTCTTAGTGATTCATCATCCTCATTTTGAAGGCAATACATCCAGTCCGTGATATGCCTGTTAACTGATAAAAGGTTTCCTGCCGGGGGGTCATAAGATAATGTCAATGGGTTCTGGCGCTTTCATTGAATATTCCTGCGAGACCCTGATCGAACAAGTTCATACCTGTTGTTAGAGCTTGTTTAAGTAAAAAGTTATCGGATCGATGAAAACATGCCTCATCCTGAACCAATTTATCAGTTGTAAAGGTTGAGTCCATACCGATATCACTCACGTCAATTAGCGGAAAATTCATCATCTTCATATTTTATTACCATGGTCCCGATCCTGCAATATCCGGTCATACAAACACAGCGATGTTTGCTGCGCGGTCTTACGGTTGATGACGCCCCTCAACTTCTTGTACTCCGTTCGGACGACAGGATCATGCGTTACCTGGACCGGGAAAAAATGAAGTCGATTGGTGAAGCGGAAGCGCTGATCGCAAAAATTCACCAGGCAGCCGATGAAGGTGAAGGCTATTCATGGGCAGTTTGTCTGCGTGGTGCGGGCACGATGATAGGATATGCCGGCATCTGGCGGATCGACAAGCCTCATTTTCGTGGTGAGATCGGATACACGATCCATCCTGACTACTGGAACAAAGGCTTCATGTCGGAAGCTGTAACTGCGATGGTCGACTATGGATTCAAAATATTAAAGCTGCACAGTCTCGAAGCCAATGTAAATCCCGAAAATATTGCATGGATCATGCTAGTGGAAAAATGCGGCTTTGTCCGCGAAGCTTATTTCAGGGAA
>DATMHB010000099.1:0-3520 GCA_035555175.1 Flavisolibacter sp.
AATGTGTCCTTGCGCTTCTTTCTCTAAAGGGCCTTTGGTTTAGAATAGCACAGATTTTTTTGTCACTCGGCGATTTGTCTGCATGAATGAATCAGAAAACGCAATAGCTTCGAGGCAGAAACCCGAACATCATGAAAAAAATATTTTCCATATTCGCATTTCTTCTTTTGTTCTCATGTTCACAGCACCAGCCCGCGCTTGTGAAAGCCGCAGATGATGCCACTCCTTTTTCTGCTGATGGAAAGACCGTGGTCGTTTACCGCACGGCCGATAGCACAAATCTGCGCTTAACCGCTACCGATACTTTGCATTTTGAAGACTTTGGACAGCCGCTCGAAACACAGCCTTGCGTATTTGTGGACCCCTCAAAAACGTTCCAGACTTTCCTCGGCATTGGTGGCGCCCTGACCGACGCCTCGGCAGAAACATTTTCGAAGTTGCCAAAAAATAAACAACAGGAATTCCTGGATGCTTATTATAATCCCCGGAAAGGCATTGGCTATACCCTCGGCAGAACCAACATTCACAGCTGCGATTTCTCGAGCGGAAGCTATACATATGTTGCCCAGGGCGATACGGGTCTGCGAACATTTAGCGTTGATCATGATAAACAATATCGCATTCCATTTATCAGGCAGGCCATTGCCGCTGCCGGCGGCAGGCTCACGCTATTTGCCAGTCCATGGAGCCCTCCGGCCTGGATGAAGACGAACAATGATATGCTCCACGGCGGGAAGTTAAAGCCGCAGTATTATCAAAGCTGGGCGAATTATTATGTGAAGTTTATCCGCAGCTATGAAAAGGAAGGCATTCCGGTATGGGGCCTCACCATACAGAATGAGCCCATGGCGACGCAAACCTGGGAATCGTGCGTGTATAGCGCAGAAGAAGAAAGGGATTTTCTGAAAAACTTCCTTGGACCCACGTTGCAAAAGCAGGGATTAGGTGACAAAAAGATCATTGCATGGGATCATAACCGCGACCTTCTTTACCAACGGGCCAGCACATTGCTGAGTGACCCGGAAGCTGCAAAATATGCGTGGGGCATTGGCTTTCACTGGTACGAGGACTGGAGCGGTGCAGACCAGGTGTTCGACAATCTGAAAAGAGTAGAAGAAAGATTTCCTGACAAAAACCTGATATTCACCGAAGGCTGCAACGGTCCCTTCAAAATGAGCAATATCAGCGACTGGAACCTTGGAGAACGCTATGGAAGGTCCATGATCAATGATTTTAATAATGGCACCGTAGGATGGACAGACTGGAATGTTTTGTTGGATGAGCAAGGCGGTCCCAACCATGTAAAGAATTATTGCTTTGCCCCCATCCATGCGGACACCAAGACGGGTGCGCTCATCTATACCAATGCTTATTATTACATAGGCCATTTTTCAAAATTCATCAAGCCGGGTGCAAAGAGGATCATCAGCTCTGCAAGCAGAAGCCCGCTCCTGACGACTGCTTTCAGAAATGAGGATGGCAGCATTGCTGTTGTCGTGATGAATACGGGCGCAAAAGAAATGCCTGTTAATTTATGGATCGCCGGAAAAGCGGCCAGCACAAAGAGCCTGCCGCACTCTATCATGACACTTGTTTTTTAAACAACAATCATCGATGTTGCATACAAAGTATTGAATGAACTGCAGGCGTCTGGTGGTTTTTGATTTTTGAATTCTTTGCTGTCTCTGCCTCATGCTTGTCCGGCGGGTCTTTAAGCCGCTATTGTTGGGGGCTTAAAATGTGTTGTTGAGGACGTCAACAACCGCGCCTTAGTGGTGTTGGAGCGCTACCATGAATCACGCTTCATTTCGCCCCAACAGATGTGGCAGTATTAGAGATTTTGCACGTAGCATTTAATTTTTAATCGTTCAAAACGCTCCACAAGGCCCTGACATGGATTTTGGCAGGGCCCGCAAATTAAATTGCCCCAAGCCCATTTTTGTTTTAGATTTGATTACGATTGCTGGAATGATTGCCTCATCATTACTAAAAAAACTAACCACGAGAATTGCAGTTGATGACGATACCATCGCCTATAAGGAACTCTTTTTATTATACCACGCGAGGCTCGTCAATTTTGCAACTTCGATCACCAGCTCAAAAGAATCTGCAGAAGAAGTCGTGTCCGATGTTTTTATGAAGATCTGGACCAACAGGTCGGCTCTCACCAGCGTAGAAAATTTTCATCTTTACGTTTATATCATCACAAAGCACCTTGCGATCAATTGTTTCATGAAACAAAAAAGGCAAAGGGTGTTTTCATTAGATGAAACGGTGGTGGAATTCAAAACTGTTTACCTCGATCCGGAACAGTTGATGATCACCGCAGAAATGTTGACCCGCATTCGCAGGGCCATCAGGGAATTGCCACCCCGCTGTCAAATGGTCTTTAAGCTCGTAAAAGAAGATGGCTTAAAATACCGCGAAGTGGCCGAGCTGCTCGACCTTTCACCAAAGACCATCGAGAATCAAATGACCATCGCGCTCCGCAAGATCGCATACTCCATCCGCGTGGATATCAGGAAGCCCGCGTTGAATTAGAGCGAGAAACAGAGCTCCGCCTCCGCCGAGGCTCTGGCGGACAAGGCGCGCCTGCACCAAAGGCTCCGGCGGACAAGGCCCGTCTACGCCAAGGCTTCGGCGGACAGGGCGGAGAGCGAGGGGCAATAGTAAGCCCCGTGCTTTAGGTAGTTTGCCTTTTACCTTTTTATCCTTTGCGAACTTTGCGGCTTTGCGTGAAACAGCGCGAAACTTTGAAAAATATTCCCCGCCCCCTTAGGGGTATCTCATACTTCCCACTGTCCATACCCCATACCCCTTCACATGACCCAGAACAGGTTTTGGAATCTTCTTGCCAAAAAGCTCGCGGGTGAAGCCTCCCCAGAGGAACTTGCCGAGCTGGAACAGCTGATGAGAGAACATCCTGACTGGATCTTTGCTGCTGAGCATATTGAAGACCTGTGGAAGCTCAAGACAATTTCGCCCGATCCGCACGAGGCTGAACTGGCCTTCGATCTCCATTTTAAAAATATTCAAAACGACACGGGTCATTTATCACCCGGCCCCCCTCAGGTCCTTGAGCAACGACGCAGAAAATATTTTTTCATCCCTTTATTCATTTTCATCGTTCTTGCGTGCGGTCTGATCTGGAAATATTTTTCTTCGCATCCAACCATAGTTGCTGAAAAAAATATCAGCGAAATATCCACGCGGCCGGGTTCAAGAGGGTCGAAGCTGGTACTGCCTGATAGTACGGTCGTGTGGCTCAATTCGGGTAGCACACTCAGTTTTAACGAACACTTCGGCGTCACCAACCGCAATACAACACTGACCGGTGAAGCTTTCTTTGACGTAAGAAAAGGATCCATTCCCTTCATTATCCACGCGCATAACCTGCAAATAAAGGTGATGGGTACCACCTTCAATGTAAAATCTTATCCAAATGAAAAAACAACGGAGACCAGCCTGCTGCACGGAAAGGTGGAAGTGACCATCGACAGGCGACCAGGCGAAAAGTACA
>DATMHB010000100.1:0-8693 GCA_035555175.1 Flavisolibacter sp.
AGGGAACATGAAAAGATTCGCATAGATGGGGATCACGTTCTGGTTCTTCGATACGCCGCTGATAAAAAAACCAAAGCCCATGAATACGAGCAGAGAAAGAAAGCTCAATACCAGCATGTCGATGAATGTAAATATGCCATTGGCCAGTGTAAAATTGTAAACATAGTGACCAAACGCGATCAGCACGACCACCGTGAGCAACTGGAAGATAACCTTTGAAATGCTTTCTCCGAGTATTATGTATTGCCGCCGGATCGGTGTCGAATACATTCTTTTCAACACGAGCGTTTCTCTTAAAGAATAAAAAAGAAATGCAATGCCGAATACGGCCGCGCCGATGAGCGAAAAACCGATCATGCCGGGAAGAAAAAAATCGATCATCCGGTATCTCCTGCCCTCGCCTACGGATTCTGATACTGATGCCACAGTTCTGCGGTCCGGAAATACATGCTTGTCCATTTCAGCGATCGAAGCGTTGATGGACGATTTCAATTGCTGAAAATCGCGCTGGCTCGCACGTGAAGTTCTGATGTGAATGAGGTATGGCGAATGCAATGATGTATCCCGGTTGACCTGGATATCAAGAACCCCTGCAAGGCGTCCTTTCCGAAGTTCGTCTTCAATGTCCTTGTTCTTGTCTCTTACAAAATGCAGGGTGGGATTCATTTTCAATTCCGAATAGAAACGGTTTGTTGTGTCAGCATTTTTTTCCAGGGCTACATCCACCGAAGGAACCGCACTGCCGCCACCGATAGAGCCGAAGATCCATATCAATACAACAGGAAAGAACAAACTGAAAAAGATCGACTGCGGACTCCTGAATGTGGCCTTCAGGCTTGCCCTTGTTACGGCAAGCATCGCCCTGAGCTGATTGTATTTTTGGGACATGTAGATTTTTTCTTGCTCAGCAATTGCTGAATGAGACGCAAATTAACGGCTTTTCTTCCTCGGTTTTATTGGTCCTCCAAGGATCCGCCTGAAAATAGAATTCTCAATGAATATAAAATTCAAAAGGCAGCCGGGCCTGGACAGACCCCGTCATTTCTTTTATGGTTGACAATTGGCGGAATACCATATAATTCTCTTCGCCAAGTTGTGCTTTGATCATTGCGGCGGGTTCATCTTTTTTTCTATCAAGCAGGTTATCGAGCCAGCTCACATTTTCAGGATATTCCTTCAAACCATAATCATTGAGCTTTGCCATCCGCGCAGCAGAACTGATGGCCGTCTGCAAACTTCCAATCCGGTCAACAAGACCGATCTGCAGCGCAGCGGCGCCACTCCACACTCTTCCCTGTGCAATGCTGTCCACGTAAGCAATATCTTTTTTTCGTCCTTCCGCCACTCTTTGCTTGAACTGCATGTAAATGCGGTCGACCCCGTTTTGGGCCTGCTGTTTCTCAGCGTCGTTCATAGGACGGTAAATTGCGCCCGCATCTGCATAAGGAGCGGTTTTCACGCCGTCGAAAGTAATGCCCAGCTTATTTTTGAAGAAGCCGCCCATGTTGGGTATGATCCCGAACACACCAATAGAACCGGTAATGGTGTTGGGACTTGCAAATATGCTGTCGGCTCCGCAGGAAATATAATAACCTCCGGAGGCTGCAACATCGCCAAAGCTCACTACGACGGGCTTTCCATCCTGACGGGCCATCTTCAATTCCCTCCAGATGATCTCGCTGGCCAGGGCGCTGCCGCCACCCGAGTTCACGCGCAGCACAATTGCTTTGACGCTATTGTCAAGCCTTGCCTTCCTGATCATTTGGCGAAAGCGGTCGCCGCCGATATTGTCATTGCTTCCTTCACCGTCAACAATATTGCCCTCCGCATAGATCACGGCAACGCGATCCCTTCCGGTTTTTCTTACACTCACGGCTTCCGCATATTTATTCACCGAAACGAAACTCAACTTATCCGATTTTCCCAGCCCCAAACGGTTCTTCAAATCCGTTTTTATTTCGTCATCATATTTCACGGCGTCGATAAGGCCATGCGTTAGGGCATCGCCGGGTGTTTGAATGGCAGCCGTATTGGCGAGGTTGTGGAGCGTGGCCGTATCGATGTTCCTTGCCTTGCCTGATTGCTGCAGGAAATAGGAATACAGATCGTTCAGCCACACGGTCGTCTGCAACCTGTTCTCGGGCGTCATCTGGCTGGTCCGGAACATTTCTGTGGCACTCTTAAATTTTCCGGCGTAAAAGATCTGTGGCTGGACGTCGAGCCTATCAAGCATTTCCTTTACGAATGCAAAGCTGATGGCATAGCCTCTCCAGTCGAATTGGCCGCTTGGATTGACGTACACCTTGTCGGCCGCGGTGGCCACGAAGTACGCACCCTGTGTCATCACATCGCCATAGGCAATGACGAATTTTTTTGAAGAACGGAAATCGATCAGCGCATTTCTCAGTTCGTTACTGGAAGCAAATCCGTTGGCATTTCCATTGGCTTCAACATAGATGCCTGCAATATCATTGTCGGTTTTGGCGTGGTTGATGAGGCGTACAACTTCGTTTAATCCCGGTACTTCACCTTCATCTGAAAGCGCGGCGAGCGGATTTGGCTGCCGGCGCTCGTGATATGCCTGATTCAGGTCCAGCACCAGCACTGATTTCGCGGGAATATCCGGTTTGCTTTTGGAAGCGATTGTAGATAACAATGCAATGATTATGAAAAAAAGAAGGAGACTAAAAATGATAAGGGACAGCAGTGAGGCAAAGAACATTTTGAAAAAGCTTCTCATATGACCACGCTTTATTGTTTCAAAATTAAAAGATATTTGAACCGTTGAAGATACAATTATGAATGTGGTTTATTTGTTGATCGGAGGAAATATCGGAGACCGGCTTAAGTATTTGTCAGACGCCGCAAAAAAAATCTCTGAAGCATGCGGGCCGCTGACGGCTATTTCCTCGGTGTATGAAACGGCGCCGTGGGGTGTGCAGGACCAGGAGGGATTCCTGAACCAGGCATTAAGAATTGAAACGGCGCATTCACCAAGATCGTTGCTTTCTGTTATCCTGCATATTGAAGAAGGCCTTGGCCGGAAACGCTCCGTCAAATATGGGCCACGGATCATTGACATCGATATCATTTTTTTTAATGATGCGGTCATTAACGAAGGATCGCTGATCGTACCCCATCCGCAAATGCAGAACAGACGGTTTGTTCTGGAGCCGCTGAACGAAATTGCGCCCCAGGTTCTTCATCCGGTTTTGCATAAGACCGTGTCAGAACTGCTTGACGAATGCCCTGACCCCCTGGCGGTGAATAAAATTAATTGATCACTTGTACCAACAATCTTTACTTTGCCGCCTTAGTGCACAAGCACCTGGCTGATGAAGTACACGTTTATTACCATCGAAGGAAATATCGGAGCGGGCAAGACCACCCTGGCGCATTTACTATCGAAGCATTTTAATGCGCGTCTCGTGCTCGAACAATTTGCAGACAATCCTTTTCTGCCTAAATTTTATGAAAACCCGCAGCAGTATGCATTCCCGCTTGAATTGTTCTTCATGGCGGAAAGGTTCAAACAGCTGAAAGAGCTCATTCAGCAAAAGGACCTTTTTCAGAACGTTACGATATCCGATTATCTTTTTACCAAGTGTTTGTTATTTGCGAAGATCAATTTGCCCGAGGATGAATTTAGACTTTATCAGCGCTTGTTTGAAATCGTTCACCAGCAGCTTGTGCAGCCGGAACTTCTCATCTACCTGCATGCACCGGTGAATAAACTGCAGCAGAATATCAGGAAGCGGAACAGGCCATATGAACAAAAAATTCCTGACGATTACCTTTTCAGCATCCAGGAGACCTATACACATTATATACGTCAGCACAATCTGAAAACGATCTTCGTAGATACGTCGAACGCGGATTTCCTCGGGAATGAAAAACATTTGCAGGCGATCATCGATGCACTGGACAAGGAGTGGCCCGAGGGGCAGCACTATGTAAGTTTGCCGTAATTCTTTTGATGCTGTATGCCTTTTACCTTTATTATCCTTTGCGAACTTTACGGCTTTGCGTCTTTGCGTGAAACACAGCCCGGCTACGCCAAGGCTTCGACGTGCACAGCGACAAACAGAGCCCGCCTACGCCGAGGCTCCGACGTGCACAGCGAGAAACAGAGCGAGAGCGAGGGGTATAGTATTAAGCTGAGTGCTTTAAGACTTTGTCCCGCCGCGCCGGGAAGAATTTTGATTTCCTACTGCGCCTGTGCGCGCAACACTCCCACTTATATTTGCGCATGCAATTCAACAGGACGAATCTGGCACCGCTGAACTATAGAGAATACAGACTGTACATTTTCGTGCGCTTCTTCTATATCATGGCGCTGCGCATGACCGGAACCGTTGTCGCCTACGAGCTGTTCCAGCTCACGAAGAGTTCGTTTTCCATCGGCATCGTAGGGCTATCCGAATTCATTCCGGTTTTTTCGCTGGCCTTGTATGCCGGTCACCTGATCGACCGGTCGGACAAACGGACGCTGCTACTCAAAGGCATACTTTCCTATTCCCTTTGTATCGTGGCGCTTATCATCGTCACCATTCCCGGAATCGGGGAACGCCTCACGGCATCGCGCCTTTCATGGTGCTTTTATTCCATCATCTTTCTTACAGGCGCCATCAGGGCTTTTGCAGGACCGGCCTCCAATGCCATCATCGCCCAGCTCGTGCCCAGGAATATTTTACAGTTCGCGGCCAACATCAGCTCTACCTCCTGGCTCGCCGCTTCCATACTTGGCCATGCTTCTGCAGGATTCCTGATCGCGCTCGCTGGTGTGCACCTTACTTTTTATGTGATCCTCGTGTATGTTTTGCTGGCAGCTTTTGCCCTGTCAAGGATCGCGAAGAAACCGGTGGTACATAACTCGAATATTAAAACGTGGGAGAGTGTGAAGGAGGGACTAAATTATGTATTCAAACACAAGATCCTCCTGGCCGCTATCTCCCTCGACCTTTTTGCTGTACTGTTTGGCGGGGCCAAAGCACTCATACCTGAATTTGCCGATCGAATTTTGAAAGTGGGCGCCATTGGTTTTGGCTGGCTGAATGCAGCCATCGACATCGGCTCCATCATCATGATCATCATCATTACACTTGTTCCATTGAAAAAAAATCAGGGGCTTATTCTCATGTTGGCCGTGGCAGGATTCGGCTTTTGCATTATTGCTTTCGGCCTCTCCGATGTCTATATTGTTTCTTTTATATCGCTCGTCATTGCAGGCATGCTCGACGGCATCAGTGTAGTGGTGCGCGGCACGGTGCTGCAGCTTACCACACCGGATGAAATGCGGGGGCGGGTAAGCTCGGTGAACTCTATGTTCATCAATTCTTCAAATGAGCTGGGACAGTTCGAAAGCGGCTTTTCTGCGAGGATACTGGGGGGTGCGCAGCCGGCCGTTATCTTCGGCGGCATCATGACCGTAGTGGTCGTTATTGTTTCATGGATCAGGGCGCCGAGATTACGTAAATTCGAGTATTGAGCCGTTGGCCCCAGGGCAACGGATTCCATTTCGATCCGTATTCATTATTCATCCAAACAAGATTCATATGCACCGTCGAAGATTTCTTTCTAATACCGGCCTCGTTATGGGGGCGGGACTTTTCTTTCAGAAACAATCACTCGCAAGGATGCTGAACACATTTGATTACAATATCCGCATGCTGCGCGGTAACGTAGGCATATTTACGGAACGCGGCGGCACCATCGGCTTTCATCTCGGAAAGGAAGGCATCGTGGTCATTGATGCGCAATTTCCTGATACCGCGGCACACCTCATAGAAGACCTCAAAAAACGGAACAGCAACCCTTTCCGTTATTTATTGAATACGCACCATCACGGCGACCATACTTCGGGCAATATTGCCTTCAAGGGCATTGTTGAGAAAATACTGGCGCATGAGAACTCGCTCGCCAATCAGAAATCCGTTGCTGAAAAAAATAATGCGACGGATAAACAGCTGTACCCGGATACAACCTTTACTGAAGACTGGAAACTGAAGCTGGCCGACGAAAAGATCAAGGCAGATTATTTCGGTGCAGGACATACGAACGGCGATGCCGTATATCATTTCGAAAACGCGAACATTCTTCACGCCGGTGATCTGATGTTCAATAAAAGACATCCTTTCGTTGACCGCAGCGCCGGCGCCAACATCGCTAGTTGGATTAAAGATCTGGACAAGATCATCAAAAAATCGGACAGGGACACCATCGTCATCTTTGGACACTCGCTGAACCCCGGCGAAGAAACGGGAACGATCGAAGACGTCAAAAAATTCCAAGACTATCTTGGCAAAGTGCTGGCCTTTGCGCAGGACTCGATTAAAAAAGGAATGAGTAAGGACGAATTCGTGAAGAGCACTTCCATTCCCGGTGTAACCGAGTGGACAGGACAGGGCATTGAGCGGCCCCTTGCAGCTGCGTACGAGGAGCTCACTACAGGCAAGTAAGCTGAATATACACAGCGCGCCGTGAACACTATTGCTTTCATTTATTTTATGATCGTGCAACCGCAGTCCGGTCCTGCGGTTGTTGGTGTTTACAGGCAACTATTCTTTTATAAATCTTGCTATTTGCTTGCTTTGTTTCCCGGCTGTATTTCTTTTTCAGGTCAACCGAAAAAGAGTGGAGCGAGGGTCAACAGTAAACACCATGCGAGGCAACGGACGGCGCTCTTCCTGCGTCGTGGGGCGAACGCAAAAGTGTAGGAGGCCATTTACTTCGAAGAGCAGGCACGGAGCATTTCAGCCTTAAAATCCTTAATTCGGTCTGCGTGGAATTGATTCAGTACACGGGTGCGACGCACCAGCTGTTGATAGTAGTAATGCTGCCGGGCAATCAAAAATTTATCGACATTATTGTTTCAGAATAATTCGGGATAAGGCGAGGGGCGGGATGCAAAGGTAGTTGAGCAATTACTTTGTTCTCGTAAGCTCCTAAGAATGAAATACGATAGATGGAAGTGCACGTGAATTATAAAAATGAAAAATCTATTTTTTCAAAAGAAAATTCCCATGGCTGGTAAGATCAATAGCTGTAATTTTTAAACGGGGGGGCGCCCCCAAAAGAGGAGTGCGGAAAAAAGAGTCGGCTCTACGCCAAAGCTTCGACCGACAGCCCATCTACGCAGAGGCTTCGAGGGACAGGGCCCGCATGCGCCAAGGCTTCGGCGGACAAGGCCAAGAGCGCGGGAAAAAGTCAGAGCGAGAAACAGAGCGGGAGCGAGGGGAAATAGTATTAAGCTGAGTCCTTTAAGCCTTTTGAATTTTGAATTTGAATCGCCGCCGCGCCCCGATGAATTGACCTACTTCATCACCTCAGCAAGCCGCTCCAGCACATAAAATGTAATTGGACAGAAGCTCGCATTCTTTAGTGTGAGCTGTTGTCTTTTTATCAGTACATCTTCATCCGTATACGGAAACCGTGCGCAATCCGATGGACGCACTTCATAGATCGAACAAAAATTATCGGCGCCCAGGAACGGACACGGAACCGACTTTACCACGAAGTCTCCATCTTCATCCACCCTCAGGTATTTTTCAATAAACCCGCTTTCCTTCATACCGAGGTGTTTGCTGATCCTTTTTACATCAGGCGTCTTAAATCGTGGAGAATAATTCTTGCAGCAGGCCGCACAGCTTAAACAATCCACCTTTTCAAATGCTTCTTCGTGCAGCGACGGTAATTGTTTCAGCGCCTTGTTCCTGTCCGCCCTCGCCAGAAAATTTTTGTGTTGTTTCTGCTTTTCGCGGCTCTTTTTTTCCCAGTTGTGTAGGATGTCGGCTGACATGATGCAAAGAACCGAAATCAAAAGTTAACCGCAAGATAAAGCCGGGGCACAATTTTTTACTGCATGCAATGCTAAATCAACCACCGTGGATCTGAACAAATTTTATGACAAGGCCTATAGCTGGATTTTGACCGTAGGACCCAGGATCCTTGTCGGCATCGTCGTTGTTTTTATCGGTATCTGGCTGATCCGTTTTGTAAAGAAATGGCTCAACCACCATCTCTTCAAAAGAGATGTTACGGGTTCGATACGGCCGTTCCTTGTCAACCTCATCGTGATCACCCTGCAGGTGATGCTGGTGCTGGGTTTCATGCAGATCGTCGGCATCCAGATGACCATATTTGCCGCTGCCATCGGTGCTTTCGGCGTGGCCGCCGGCCTGGCATTATCAGGCACGCTGCAGAATTTTACCAGCGGCATCCTGATCCTCCTTTTAAAACCCTTCAGGGTTGGCGATAATATTGTGGCGCAGGGCGAGGAGGGAACTGTATCTACCATCCAGATCTTTTTCACTGTGGTAAAGACATTTGACAACAGGACTGTTATTATTCCCAATAGCAAGCTATCGAACGAGGTCATCATCAACCTCAGCAGGGAGGGTAACAGGCGCATGGATATACTTTTAAAATTTCCCTTCACCATTGATTTTAACGAGGTGAAGAAGAGCATCGACAATAGCATAGAGTCCACTGCCAACCTGCTAAAAACACCTGCCCATCGTATCGGGGTGCAATCCATCGAAGCCGACGGTTATAAAGTGCTTGTGAATGTATGGGCGCCCGCCCACGGTTATCAGGATGCAAAACTGGGCGTCCAGGAAAAGATCATGCAGGACCTGAAAGCCCGCCAGTTAAAGCTCCCCGGATTATAGGCTAAGGGACTGCTTTTCAACTAT
>DATMHB010000101.1:0-2028 GCA_035555175.1 Flavisolibacter sp.
AGACCCTCTGCATAGATACTTATGAAGGACTTGCTGGCACTATAGGCAGGCGCCCATCCGTTGCCACGCAGCGCAGCCACCGAAGAAGTAAGGGCGATCTGGCCTGAGCCCTTGCGAACGAAATAATTGAAGGCGTAGGAAACGATCTCCACGCATCCATTGACATTTGTTCTCGTGATCTTTTGTTCCAGTTCCGGATCCAGATCTTTCGATGCTGCGCCAAATCCGGAATTATAGATCAGCATATCCATCCCACCCAATGCGTCGATCAGATCAGTGACCATCTTGATATTTTCTTTTCCTGTTACATCGAAACATGAAGCAATGACCTGAGAAGGATTTTCCGCCTCCAGTTCTTTCAATAATCCAAGACGTCTTCCGGTGATGCCAACCTTCCAGCCGGAGGCCACGTATATAGTAGCGATCTCGCGGCCGATACCTGAGCTAGCTCCGATAATTATTACTTTCTTCTGTGCCATGGTGCGCAGTAAATGTAATCCGTATTTCCTGCCTGGAACCCTCGTTTTCATCATTCAAAAATCATCAACATGAAAAGAACAAACTTCTATTTAGGCTCCACTATTATAACCCTTTTCCTAATGGTCTTTATATCGGCCTGTAAAAAGGACGATGACAACGCGCCTGTGCAGCAAGACGATATTTATACCATCAGTTCATCCATGTCCAGTGCAAACGAAACGTCGCTGTCCGCCCCTTCAACCGGTACAGGCACTGTAACCGGAACATACAACGCTACCAAAAACCTACTTGCTTATAACGTGGTCTGGAGCGGGCTTACAGGAACTGCAACCGTAGGACATTTTCATTCACCCGCATTGCCGGGTGCTACTGCCAGTCCTCTGGTTTATTTTATTCTCAACAATAATGGAAACGCAGGTTCCGCCAGTGGAAGCATCACGATTACGGAAGCGCAGGAGGCAGACCTTCTCGCAGGTAAGTTTTATGCGAACATTCATACAGCAGTCAACTCCGGCGGTGAGATCCGGGGCCAGGTTGCCGCTACGAAATAATGGTTTGCTGAAGGTAATTTCAGCACACCGCCTGAAGAACACCAGATAGGGCTTTGTTCTGAGCAGGTTCCTGAGAGTGCCCGGCGCCATTGTCACCGGGCGCTCTCTTAATTTTTTGAAAATGATGCTTCAGGGCTGGAGGCGCCGCCGTCGCCTGATCAATGAGCGAAATCGAGATCGTACTGACCTTTGATGCGTTCCATTGGCGGATTGAAATAGCCGTATCGGAGTTGAGGGAATTCTTCCCGCAGCAGTTCCATCATTTGCTTCATGCCGAGGATCTCACCATTATCCACCACACCGATCTTGCCCAGGTACCAGTCGGGATCGATATTGAAATTGCGCCACTGGATCATGCAAAGCCCTGTATCGGTGATGAGTTTTCGCAGTGCCTCGTATTCAGCAACCGAATCGGTCATTCCCGGAAATACAAAATAGTTGATCGACGTCCAGCCTCCATAGCTCCGTACCACTTTAAGACTCTCGATGATATCCTGGAACGCATAATTGTTGGGCCGGTAATAAGGAAGATAGATCTCCGCCCGCGCGGAATTAGTGCTTACACGAATAGAATTCAAACCTGCTTCGCATAAGGCCCTTACTGCATCCGGCTTAGACCCATTGGTATTAATATTGATGCTCCCTTTCTGCGTATGCTTCCTTATCTCAATGATAGATTCCCTGATGGTTTCCCACATCAGTAACGGCTCACCTTCGCAGCCTTGGCCAAAACTTACAATAGGGTAGGGCGCTGCTTCAAGATGCGGAACCGTGAATTCAACAATTTCTTCCGCCTTTGGTTTAAAGCTCAGGCGGTCCTGAGTAGAAACGATGGTTTCATCTTCGGGCTGGAAGGAAATGCATCCAATGCAATTGGCGTTGCAGGCCGGAGACGAAGGCACGGGGCATTCCCAGCGGCCGATAAAATAGTTTCTCGCGGCAGGACAATGATACGTGAGTGCGCAATTGTTGGCGAGATGGTTCACCAGCCTGTTGT
>DATMHB010000102.1:0-3637 GCA_035555175.1 Flavisolibacter sp.
CGTAGAAAGATTCATGAAATTGACACAGTCAATTAGAATGGTGACGATGGCGATGGATATCAAAATGTATAAATATCCGGGATTACCGGCTTCTGTTACGTTGGTATCGGTGTCTGCATGCAGGTGAATGTCGCGAACGGGGATCAGGAATTGTTTACGTCCGCGTCCCTGTGCTTTGAGGTCAACGGAGGCATATTTATTGATGAAGCCATCAAACTTGGCTTCGAGCTTTTTTGGATCGGCACCCGGTTTCAACAAAAGATAGCTGTAAAAAAGATTGTTGTTCGCCATATTGGTGATGCCTGCAACCCAGGGGCCGACATCGCCACTGTGCATGGACATCATAAATCTTGCGTCGATGTGCGAAGGCGTTTTTGAAGGAATGAATACTCCGGTTATTTTAAAATCATAGGATCCGTTGGTGTTGCCATTGATGTGTATCGTTTTGTTGAGCGCCGGTTCCTTTCCAAAAATTTTGCGCGCGATCTCGTCCGAGATCACAACCGAATTAGGTTCATCGAGTGCGGTGCGCGGATCGCCTTCGCGGAACTTATAGGTGAAGAGCCGGAAAAAAGTTGAATCGACAAGATACCCTCCTGTTTCATAAAACGATTTGATATCGTTTCCATTCTGGTATTGAAAAAGGGTTTTGTCATCCTGAAAGGTCTTCATGATCCTGGTGGTGCTTTCAATTTCGGGGAACTCCAGCTTCATGGTGGGCGCCATGGGAGCGGGTGTAGAGGCAAAACGGTGCTCTTTTCCCTCGTCGATAGATATTGAGGCCAGCTGATAAAGGCGGTTGCCGAGCCGGTGTTGGGTGTCATAGCTGAACTCCTTCAATAGATACATCGAAATGAGGAGGCAGCAGGTAAGTCCCGTAGCCAGGCCAAAAATGTTGATAAAGGAAAAAGCTTTGTTCTTAAGCAGACTTCTGTAAGCGAGCTTGAGGTAAGTTTTAAGCATGTAATGCGCTTGAGGATTGATGAGCAGGCTCCACTAATATGCCAATTTGATAAGTTATGTGATTTTCAATCATGTAGGCTTAAAACCAAATACGAAAATGTTCGTTTTCGGACAATTTATGTTCTATATCGATACAGTTAAAAGGTTGGTGTTTCGCAAGCTGAGC
This sequence comes from Flavisolibacter sp., assembly GCA_035555175.1. Taxonomy (GTDB): domain Bacteria; phylum Bacteroidota; class Bacteroidia; order Chitinophagales; family Chitinophagaceae; genus Flavisolibacter. Next base: position 1,130 of record DATMHB010000102.1, read on the forward strand.
AGTTGGAGGCGGTTGAAATTTCAGGGGCGGTAAAGTTGTCCAGCCATGGGCGGGGCTGGAGGAGGCTTGTTGAGGGAAAAGTAAAAAAATGAAATTTCGAAGGGAATAATCTCATTTATTAAAAGAAAATGCTCATGGTCATTTCAACTGAACGAATTAATTTTTCAATGGGGGGCGCCGCCAAAGAGGAGTGCGAGAGCGGACTGCGGAGCGCGATCATCTCTTAGGATCAAGCGGCCGGCTAAGGGACCGATCCCGGTCAGTTCGCTGAACCCCAGCGTCGAAAAATGAAAAAGCCGCGCCGCATCTCCCTCATTCACCTCTTTCACCTTTTTGCCGGCTGACCGCCTCCTTTGAAAATAATTCAACCGAAGGCTGTGCATAATCGGACGAATACCCGACCACATTAGGATATCCAAAGAAGTCCTCCTTTCCATGCATGAGCGTGATCACCCACGCTCCCATGCCCGCATTGAGCGCCGACTCCACGCCTTTTGGCGCGTCCTCAAAAACAAGGCAATCCGAAGGATCAACACCCAGCATCGACGCACACTTCAAATAGGTTTCAGGGTCGGGTTTGCTGCTCCTTACATGGTCTGCACTGACGATCGCGTCAAAATAGTGTTCGATGCCGAGACCCTGCAATACAAAATCAATATTGTACATGATGGCCGCAGAACCTATGGCCATTTTTATTCCATCGCTTTTTGCCTCCCCAAGAAACTGGTCCAGACCATCGATAAGCTTTAATTGCGGCCTGAAAGCGTGCTGATAAGCTGTTTCCTTGTCGTGGCTCATTTTATTTTTTTCAGCCGCAGAAAATTTTCCGGGAAAAAAGCGTTCGAGCAGTTCGTCATTCTTACCATAACACTCTTCTTTCACTTTCTCCATGGAAACCGACGCGCCGAGGCCGTTCAATATTTCGTGCCATGCTTTGATGTGATACTGCATGTCGTCGATCATAGTGCCATTGAGGTCAAACAAAAATGCTTTGAATTTCATCGGCGCGAAGGTAGGGCGCAAAAAGAATTCAAAATTCATCCCGCCGCGGCCTGCCCGTAAGCGAATGTTTCGCGCAAAGGCGCAATACAAATTCAAAAGTCAAAATTCAAAAATCAAAAATCCTAAAGCAGAAAGCTTACTATACGAACGCTATCATTCTTACGGAGCAATAGCGCTGGCTGCATTAAAGCATTAAATGTCGAAATGCTTACTACCCTCACTTCCAATTGAAACCCTGCTGCAGCGCCTTATTTCCGTGGGTATCTTAACGACATTTATTCTATAAAGAAGGCCTAACGGAATACAGCGCCTTTCGTTGCGTCGCATAGCACGAATAGGAGTCTTGGTCCTTAGGACCGTCCATATTCAGAGTGCTGCAGAGCGCCGATTCATCAGAGGCGGCCTTTGGATTTAATGACTGGCGCGCATTGAATCGGCTTGAACTTTTGGCTCCACCTTTTTGTTTCAAGACAAAAGGTTGTAAAAAGAAACTACGAATCCTTTAGGGAAACTCCGCAAATGAGAAACTGTGCGCGGCTCCCTTTCAGGAGACCCACGCACGAAGTTCTACGGATGGGTTGAGGCAGAGACGCGCGCACGAAGTTAAAACGATTGAATGTCCCCGGTGTCCCTCATTCACACCTTAATTCAATATGGAAAAACAAAAACCAACTTCTCACAGTAACAAGGTCTTCACAATGGCCGGCAGGCGGAATCAATCATCAATGCATGCGATTCCTTATTATTGCAGGCAAATATCGGAACGCATGCCCCGGTACGCCAAACAGGACCGCCAGCTTGTAGCAGTAGATTGCATCATCTTCGGATTTGACGGTGCGGAGCTGAAACTGCTCCTCATCAAAAGAGGTTTTGAACCCGAGAAAGGAAAGTGGAGCCTGATGGGTGGCTTCGTAAAAAAAGGGGAAAGTGCAGACGATGCGGCTCTGCGCATCCTGAAACAACTTACCGGACTCGAAGGCATTTACCTCGAGCAGCTGCATGCATTTACCGACCCGGATCGTGACCCTGTAGAGCGCACTTTATCGATCGCCTATTGTGCCCTCATCGACATTCAGCAATACCAGGAACAATTGAGCGAAGATTACAAGGCGGTATGGTTTTCCCTGAACAAAATTCCCAAACTGGTGTTTGACCATAACAAAATGGTGAAGCTCGCAAAGGAACGCCTCCGGTACAAAGCAGGCTCGTATCCCGTGCTGTTCGAACTGCTTCCAAAGGATTTCACCATTCCGCAGATCCAATCTCTTTACGAAAGCATTTATTCCACCCGTTTCGACAAACGCAATTTCAGCAGAAAGATCTTATCGAGCGGACTCCTGATAAAACAGGAACATAAGGATAAGCAGGGCTCAAAGAAAGGCGCGTATTACTTTAGGCTACATAAAAAAGCCTATACCCCTGCCTTTCCTTCGTTTTTGAATTTTATTCCGAAGGCTTCGGCCTGATGTACTGCTGATTTTTTCAAGTGGCGAATAAGTGTTACCT
>DATMHB010000103.1:0-3872 GCA_035555175.1 Flavisolibacter sp.
AGATCGTTCTGGATCTGCCTCAGCAGTTCATCCATGATCTGGTCTTCCGTTGGCGGATTGTTGCTTTTATTCTGGTTTAAAATAGTCTTGTCCGAATCGCTTAGCGCCCTTTCATCACACGTGTATGTAGCGAATTCAGTCTGCCATTTGTGCTCACCCGTGAACCGGTCACTCCAAATGGTCAATCCTTTTGTGTCCCTCACCGTGATATAAAGATCGCCCTGCGAAAGCAGCGTTCTTTTTGTTGACGTGATGTTTGCCCTCACCGTGCCATACTCCTTGATCACAGAGTCCTGCTTTTCCTTGTATACCGTTTCCTTCACTACTACCTGTTTGGTTACTTCGCGTGCCGTTCTGCTGTCGTTGGGCTGCCCAATACTGATGCGGCTCAAATTCAGCTCCATGATCTGGTCGGCATTAATTCCCTTTACCCTGGCCTCGTTTTCCGTAAAGAATTTTACGAAATCATTATTGAGATTGTAAGAAAGTGTTCTGATCACATCGCGCTGGAAATTCTGCAGCTGGTACGAAGTGCCGTTCTGATATCCACCATAATTCTGGATCGGCGCCACGATCACCTTTGTCAACGCTGCTTCGTAAGAGGAATCCCTTTTCTTCTTCAGGTCAAAATCTTCAGGACGGTACTGCAGCGCAATATTGAACTCCTTGTAAGCTTCACGGTATCCTTCCTTGCTTTTTTCATCCATCCACCTGACGGCCCTTTCCTGGTGTGCGTCTGCCGCCTTGTCGCGATAGGTTGCAACCGATTCCGAATAATCTTTCACCTTGATGATCTGGGCTACGGCAGGATATTCATGAATGGTTTCATACAATCTTTGCATCGCCAGGTATTCCTGATAGATCTTTTCATATCGGGTCTCGCTATTGCTGTTCGAAAGTATCCGGATCTGGTCTTCGTGCTCATTAATGGTATAGGTATAGGATTTCTGCACCAGGTCCTTCGTGTCGTAATCGTAAGGATCCTTTTGCAGTTTTTTTACACCACGTTCGATGGCATCAGTATAATCACCTTTCTGATAAGATTTGCTGGCGGACTTGCAGCCTGATAGGAGTGCGAATGCGCCCATTAAGGCCAGCGTGTAGAACTTAGTCATGGTATAGGTTTTTCTTGTTGGAGCCCAAACAAAGGATAAAGGTTACTAAGGCACCGTTATTTAGTCAATTCTTAACACGACTCCTATACAAAGAAACAAATTGATTTCCGCAATTCAAATAGGGTGAAAAACATTAATATCCCACCAAACCTATAAGGTCTTTAAAAACCTATAAGGTCTTAGAACTTGATACCTTTAGGACACCTCACAAGTTCAAGACCTTATAGGTTTAAGACCTTATAGGTTTTATTCGCTCTTGAGTATATCCCTCACAAAATTATGGTACTCGGGAAACCTGGGAAGATTGTTATGTCCGCCTCCGTGAATCCTGATCAGGGTGATCTTTCTCGGGTTGATGCGCTGAAGCTGTTCGCTGTGGCGGATCGGTATTAGCCAGTCCTTCGTTCCGTGAATGATATACACAGGGCAGCGAACTTTCCTGATCCATTTATCCGTTCTCAAATGATAACGCAACACATAGCGTAAGGGAAGCATCGGCAGAAAGCGTTCAACGAGCCGCTGAAAATTATAGAACGGGGCATCAAGGATCAGGTAACGGGGATGATTGTCCGAAGCCACCTTCGCCGCGAAGCCACTTCCAAGGCTGCGCCCATAAACGATGAGGTGGCCCTCTGCATATTGAGCGGCGAGGGTGCTGTACACGAACTGCATATCGTCGAGCATTTCCGGCTCACTGCGTTTCCCGGTGCTCTTCCCGAAGCCCCGGTAATCAACCAGTACAACCTCGTATCCATAACGGTAGAAATCCTTTGCATATTTGGCCCACCCCTTGATGCTCCGGGTGTTGCCATGAAAATACAGTATCAGACCCTTGGGTTGGTCGCGATAAAAATGAAGGCCGTTGATCCGAACCCCTTCTTCTACATGGAAGTTCAGCTCCCGGAAGGGAATGTCGTACTCGAACCTGAAATCGGTCTTTAATTTTTCGGGTTTGAAAATAAACAGGTCCTGCAAAAAATATACAGCAAGACAAAGCAGCACAAGGCCACCTGCGATATAATAAACGATTCCGGGCAAGAAGGAGAATTCAGAAGTAAAATAGAAATATTGGTCCAGAATTCTTAATCCTCTATGCGCCGTAGCCTTAAATTGGTGACGGGGGCTACAATGAGTGGGAATTTTTCAATGGTGACGTTACTCGGGTCAAGTCCAAAACCCCTTTCTTCCGAAAGGCTCACTTCCTTCAGCCAGAAGTGAAACTTCATGATCATTCTTTCCAGGATCGGAAGATCATTGTCCTGACTGAGGTATTTTTCCATTACGATGAATGAGAAATCGCCCACGATATTACTCCTTTCGAGACTCTCGTAGCGGCTCGTGATATTCACTTCACGGTTCGATACAAGGTCCTCGACCACTTTTCGGAACATCAGATTGATACGAGGTTCAACACGGAATCCGAGACGGAATTCAACCCGGATGATATCGTTTGGAATGATATGGTCAACCTTGTACTCCATCGTATACGGATCGTCAAGCGTGTCCACATGCACAAACCAGTAAATGTCCGCGCGCTTGGGCTTTTTGTTCAGGATCGAATAAATGATCTTGTGCTCGATCTCTTTTGGATTGTCGGCGCTGGTAAGGTAAACCAGGTGCGTAGCATACTTGGGAACAGAGCGATCGTTACTGAGCTCCTGTATCTTGGGAATATAATGTTCGAGCCGTACAAATTCCACGTAGCGGTTCTTGATCTTTCTTGCGCGGTACCACGCATACATGATCATGAACATGATACCTCCGATCATGAATGTGATATAACCGCCGTGCGAGAATTTTTGCAAAAGGGCGAAAAGAAATAACGATTCTACCGCCAGGTACACGGCCAGGAAAATCCAAACATATACAGGCTTCACCCTTCTTGAAACAAGGAAATTCGAAAAAAGGATCGTGGTCATCAGCATCGTCACGATAATAGCAAGACCATATGCCGCTTCCATTCTCTGTGAGGTTCTGAAATAAAGGACCACGCTGACACAACCCGCAAACATCAGAAAATTAAGGGAAGGAATGAAGAGCTGCCCCCTGGCTTCTGAAGGATACCGGATCTTCAGCTTCGGCCACAGGTTCAGCCGCATTGCCTCGCTGATGAGGGTAAACGACCCCGAGATCATGGCCTGGCTGGCAATAATGGCGGCGGCCGTAGCGATCAAAACACCCGGAATGATGAACCATTGGGGCATCAGATCATAAAACGCATTGATGCCGAGTGATTCCCGCACACTGTTCGTTATCGTTTTTCCCGAATGGGCATGTAATAAGTAGGCACCCTGGCCCAAATAGTTCAGAAGCAAACACGATTTAACGAAGGTCCACGAAACCCTGATATTGCCCCGGCCACAGTGTCCGAGGTCACTGTATAAAGCTTCCGCCCCCGTGGTGCACAGGAATACGGCGCCCAACAGCCACAAGGCCTTTGGGTAATGAAGCAGGAATTCAAATGCGTAATGGGGACTGAAGGCCCTGAAGATGGTAAAATCGTCTGAAAGGTGCACCACGCCCAGTACCGCTAACATCGTAAACCAAACGCCCATCATAGGACCGAAGAATTTACCGATTGAAGCTGTTCCGAACTGTTGCAGGAAAAAAAACATCCCTACGATAATAAGAACGATATAAACTACATACTCTTCGATGTTGCGAAAGGTGGGCAGCTCCTTTAAACCTTCCACTGCGGACGTGATTGAAATTGGCGGCGTGATGATGCCATCCGCAAGCAGGGCGGCGCCCCCTATC
>DATMHB010000104.1:0-2487 GCA_035555175.1 Flavisolibacter sp.
CCATCAACAGCAAGGGCTACCAGGCCGCAGCGAAGGCGGTGCAAACAACATTTGGCAAAACGCCAATACCCGTGCGGGGCGGCGGCAGCATTCCCATTTGTTCTATTCTTGAAAAAGAACTCGGCACTAAGATCATTTTCATGGGGTTTGGACTGGACAGCGACAACCTGCATTCGCCCAATGAAAAATATAATCTGGAGAATTATTACAAAGGCATCGAGACCATTCCTTTCTTCCATAAATTTTTTGCGCAGGAATAGAAGGCCAATTTGAAAACTTCAGCCCTCTTTTTATTTTTACGCTATGGAAAACGAAAGATCACTGAAGGAACACATCCGCGAAAAACTTCGTGAGCTGGACAACCCCGCGAAAATGCAGGATGCCATTTGGAAGGACCGCATCTCATTTGGCATGGAATCGGCAAAATATGCGCATTTGCCTGCATGGAAAGAGCTCGTGCGCAAAAAGAAAAAGCTTGTCCGCTCCACCTGGATCAATGCCTATATTGTTAGTCTGATCATTGTTTTTTATTCGCAGGATGTTGTGCACAATTTCTCAGCCCACTGGGTGAAGACTTTAGTGAGCTGGATGGTGGTTTCTGCCATCGTCATGCTTTTTTATGTGATCAGTTACTATTATAACATTTTCTTCCAGGTGCGGGATGCTGAAACGGAGGCACGCAAATTGATCTACCAGGACCTGCTTGATCAGATAAAGAAAGTTCAAACGGCGGAAGCCAGCTGACCGGAATTGACTTTTCATTTTTTTGTTTTGTGGGAAGCGCCGTTCTGGTATACTGCCCCTGAAAAGAGCCACTACGGCCGGGCACCGGGAATGGCAACTGATGCGCGGCCATCGCGAGCTACGCAGGCATTTTGTCAAGCGGCAAAAAATAAATCGCTGATGGTATCTCCTCCAGATGCATGGAATGGAAAAGTATTAGGGTTTTTATAATGGGCAAACATTTCAGCACTGCTGATAACAGCACACGGTCAGCAGATGCAGTTTCATGGTATTATTCTTTCAATTAATTTACAGGTAATTTTTTTTCATGGCAGAGAAGGAAAAGCTGAGGCTGGATAAATATTTATGGGCGATCAGATTGTTCAAGACAAGGACGATGGCGGCCGCCGCCTGCGACACCGGTAAAATAAAACAACACGGCACTTCGGTGAAGGCGGCAAAGAATGTCACCATCGGCGATGAATATGAAGTGAAAACGGAAGCAAGGAAATGGGTGGTGAAAGTTACCGGCCTGTTACACAATCGTGTTGCCTACCAGGAAGCCCTCAAATATTATCTCGACATCACACCCAGGGAAGAACTGGAGCGGATGCAATTTCAGGCGGCTTCGTTTCATACTGGCAAAAGACACAGTAAGATCGGCAGGCCCACGAAAAAGCAAAGAAGAGAGCTCGACGAGTTTTTGGATGAAGAATGAACGATAGCATGAAAAAGTTTGCATTGCCGATGCCCGCCTAAAGCAGGTGCCGGCGGATCTTCTTCTTGATGTCATCGGCACAATGATCGATAAACAATTCAGTGATGACCTTCATTTGCGATACATCGAGCGGTTTTGTAACAAAACCGGCATTGTATTTCTTTGCGAAGCTTTGGTCCTGCGGCAGTGAAGAAGTGGTGAATAAAACCACGGGGGTGGATTCGAACTGATCCAGCTGCCTGAGCCTGATCAGAACCTCTTTGCCATTGAGGATCGGCATATTGATATCGAGAATAACCAGGCAGGGGCGGGGGTCAACGTCCCGCAGGCGGGTGAGGTACTGGATCGCCTGGCTGCCATCACTCACGGTAACGACATCCACATTTTTTGAATAACGGGCGAACGCATCCTGAACAAGTTCCAGATCGTCTGCGTCATCATCGGCGTAAAGAACAATGTTTTTAGGCGTGGCAGGTTTGGTCATATGTGGTGGCTTGTAAGACAAATTAGCTTGGTTTATCCGACGAGATATTCAACGTCTATCTGTTCCAGATAGGGATCCAGCAGCACAACTGAATCAGAGCATCGCACCGATGAAATATGGTGACGATACTTGGCATAAAACACTTCCACGTAAAATCCTTCGAGTTGGAACAGGAGCACCGTCCGATTGCGTTCCTTACGTTTTCCGATGTACACACCATTTGTGTACAATAAGGCAACCTGTTCCTGAAGGGGCAGTTGTTCAAATTCCATCCACTTCATGTTCTTGGTCCTCCTGCCACCTGCGCCACAAATACCGTGCACCAGTGTAATAATTTTGCATTAAGAAGACAAGATGATTGCATATATGCTGCTGTGAACGCTACAAATTTAGCGTTTAGAAATGTAGTTATAAAAGACCCCGAAAAAATAGTTAAGCAGATTTTTCCGTACAATACAATATGGGGTGTCTTTTCAAAATCGTTCTCATCAACATAATATCCAATTTGAACTTAATGTAAACAAGTTACTGCAGAGCCAGTCTTGCATTACAAGAAATTTGC
>DATMHB010000105.1:0-5510 GCA_035555175.1 Flavisolibacter sp.
ATCCGGATCATTGCGTTGACCTTCTTCAGCCGGCCTGTTACGTACCGGGTCTATTGTGCTCATAAAATATTTTTCGCATAGAGCAAAAATTGCGTGCCAGGCAAAATATTTTCAAAAACTCCATATTAACTGAAATTGGAATAGGAATTTTCATTTTCTTTGGGCAAAGTTCAACTTCAATATCATGCAGATGAAAAACTATGTGCTTCCGTTATTGGCGATTTTATGCCTGAGTTGTGGAAGCGGGTCCTCGCAGGTAGAAAAAAAAATTCTCTCCGATTCTTCCCATGCCGAAGGCTCAGCCCAGGCGCCTCCTCCCAGAACAACGCTCGATACACTGGCTTATGATTCTCTTCAGAAATACCTGGCCAATGGCGACACCACCGGACGATGGCCTGTAAAGCATGAATATCCGCTGGCGGGTGCCATACTTCCTTTTCACAGGGTTGTGGCTTATTATGGAAACCTGTATTCAACAAAAATGGGTGCGTTGGGTAAATGGCCCAAGTCGCAAATGATCCCAAAGCTGATGGCCGAGGTGAAGAAGTGGAATGAAGCCGACAGCGTGATCAAAGCGATTCCCGCCCTCCATTATATTGCCGTTACGGCGCAGGGCGCTGCTGGCAAAGATGGTAAATGGAGAGCCCGCATGCCCCTTTCGCAGATCGATACGGTGCTGAGCTGGGCCAAAGAAATCAACGCCCTTGTTTTTATCGATGTGCAGGTGGGCCTCAGTGACGTTCAATCCGAAATCCCCCTGTTTGAAAAATATCTTGCATTACCAAATGTGCACCTCGGTATCGACCCCGAATTTGCCATGAAGGCTAAAGGCAACAAAAAGCCCGGTAGCGTTATCGGATCGCTGGATGCAGCCGACATCAATTGGGTTGGTGATTACCTTACGAACATTGTAAAAAAGAATAACCTTCCTCCAAAGATCTTCATGATACATCGCTTCACGCAAGGTATGGTTACCAATTACAACAAGATCAAATTACATCCGGAATTGCAGATCGTGATTGACATGGATGGATGGGGCTTCCCTGCCAAAAAAAGAGACACGTATTATAGCTGGATATCTCCCCAGCCGGTTCAGTTCACAGGATTCAAATTATTTTATGTGAATGACACAGAGAAGTCGGGACAGAAAGAGATGATGAGCCCACAGGATGTTTTGAAATTGCGGCCCAAGCCGATCTACATTCAATATCAATAAGGTCTTTTGAAGACTGGCCAAGCGCAAAAGGGCTGAGTATTGCAAAGATGCGAAAACGAAGACGATGTAATTCTAAGCATTCTTCTGCGCTGTCCGGCATTCTTTGTTCGTTCAATTCTGCCGCCTGCAGAACCCATACAGGTATTTTCCTGAGCACCTGTGGGCGTTCCCGGTCGAATCGCCGAATCATAAACTTCGCGCGATCATTTCTGTATTTAAGATTTAAAATTTCGGCGTTCGAACATTTCCGTCTCACTTATGCATTTGCCGGTACACCAGTACAAAGCTTATAACGGCGAGGAAGAGGATGACGATAATGGAGATGATCAGCCATGGATCAAGCTTCAGCCTTAGCTTTTCGCGGAAACGCTTTTTCTTTTCCGTCCGGCTCTTGAGATCCTGGTTCAACTGGTCAACCAGCGCGGCAATGGTTTTCTTGTCCTTGAAATCATACAGCCCTTCGAGTGCGTCCACATCGAAGTCCTGATCCATCATTTGTTTTTCTACGTCGTGCTGCTCTTCTGCGGTAAGCTTGCCCTGCAGGTATAGCAACAGGGTTTCCTGATCGATATCGGGATTCAAATTCGATAATATGTCCTTCAGGTTTTCATTCATCCCTTAAGCCTTTTCTTTTCATTCAGTTTTCGTTCGATTAAGATTTTAAGATTACGCTTGCCGTTCTGAATATGGCTTTTTACCTGCATCATCGTAAATCCGGTCTTCTCGCTGATCTGGGTATAGCTGTTCTTCTTCAGGTAAAACAAAATTACACATTGCTTTTGCTCCCCGTTCAGTTCATTGATCGCTTCTTCCAACAGATCATATGTTTGATCTGTTGTCACCAGCTCGTAACGGTCTGCTTCATTGGGTGCCTCGTGCCGATCCGTGAGTTCACGTGTGTTCCTTGTTCCCTTGGCTCTTAACTGCATCAGGCAATGGTTTTTTGCCACCATGTACAGCCATGATTTGAAATAATCAATCCGGTATTTGCCAACCTCGGTCAGCACCTTCAGAAAGATCTGCTGAACGCAGTCCCTTGCCTCGTGTTCGTTCTTAAGGTATTTCATGCATACACCCAATAGCAGCAGTGTGTAACGCTGTAGCAGCATACCGATCCATTCCTGGTTCCTGTCAGCTTCATAAAGCTGCAGCAGCTCCGTATCGGTCATATGATCGTATCGGCCGGTCTTCACGAATAGAAATCGTTTTATCGCTTTGCACCGCTCGCAAAATTTTCCCGCTTCTATATTCGTGGCCCGGCGGTATTTGCGATTTGCCATTGAGATGCAAACGCTGCAAATTTGCACAATCAAATCAATATCTTTCACAATTTATGGAATATGGTATTTGCACCGTAGCGGCAGCACCCGTGCGAAAAGAAGCATCACACCGTTCGGAGATGGTGAACCAGTTATTATTTGGCGAAACCATGGAGATATTAGAAGAAAAAGACGAATGGCTGCGTATCAGGACCGTTTACGATCAATACGAAGGATGGCTGACAAACCATCTTATTTCAGCAATCGATCAGTCGACCGCCCTTGAAGATGTAAGTTTTATCGCATCGTCTCTTACCAATCCGATCACCTTGCCCGACCAGTTGATCAATGCACCGATGGGCGCCCCGCTCGTTGGATACGACGAGGAAACGAGATTGCTTTGGGATGACCGTTACAAATACCATGGCAGTTTTCGAAAAACAGGCCGTCCGTTTGATCCGGACTTCCTTCGTAAAACAATTCAGGCTTGGCTGAATGCACCTTATTTATGGGGAGGGAAAACCTATATGGGCGTAGACTGCAGCGGTTTTGTTCAAACGGTTTACAGGCTATTGGGCATTAAGCTTCCGAGAGACGCGTGGCAGCAGGCGGAGCGGGGCGATATAGTTGAACACTTAAGCGAAAGCCGGACCGGCGACCTGGCATTTTTTAGTAACGACCAACAAAGAATTGTACACGTGGGTATCATTCTCGATGGCAATGAAATTGCTCATGCTTCAGGAAAAGTGCGCATCGATACATTGACAGAAAAAGGAATATGGCAGCGGGAGAGCGGCAGGAAGACCCACAGTCTGCACGTTATGAAAAGATATTTTTAACCGCCTTGAAAATGGCTGCATCCCAACCAAGCATCTTGAAAGCGGTGTAAAAAAGCACGACGGCAAATATTTTTTTGAGTGCGTTTTCCGGTATGGATAGCGCCAATTTTCCGCCCAACCATCCGCCCAACAAAAATCCAACTGCCATGATGCCCACATATTTGATATCGATATAACCCTTCTGGTAATAATTCAATACGGCAAGAATACCGATCGGCAGCAGTAAAAGCCCGAGCGAAGTGCCCTGTGCCTCGTGCTGGTTAAATCCAAGGAAGAAGATCAGGGCCGGCACGATAATGATACCGCCTCCTACACCAATCAAACCACTCAGCATTCCGGCCAGGAGACCAATAATAAGCAGGATCACGATAATCTGTGTTGACATTTTTATTTGTTTTTTTTCCATCCGCTAAGCGAATTTTTGTTTGTAGTACGCGATCGCTTCTTCAATGATCTCGAAAGCGATCTCTTTCGGCTGAAAATCTTCTATGATGACCTGCTTATCCTCAAGCACTTTATATTGCTCGAAATAATTCCGGAGTTCATTAATAAAATGCCGGGGCATTTCATCTATCGACGAGATGTGATTTACGGAAGGATCTTTGGTAGCGACGGCGATGATCTTGTCGTCTTTCTCGCCCGAGTCGATCATCTGCATATTTCCGATCACTGTGGCATCGACCAGGCAAAGCGATTGAATGGACTGCGAGCAAAGTACAAGAATATCAAGGGGGTCATTGTCGTGCCCCAGCGTTTGTGGAATGAACCCGTAATTCACGGGGTAATGGAACGAGGAATATATGACGCGGTCGAGCCGCAGCAACCCAGTCTTCTTATCGATTTCATATTTTGTCCTTGAACCCTGAGGAATTTCTATCATGGCGTTCACGATGGCAGGCGCCTTTTTTCCGGGATCTGCTCCGTGCCATGGATGTAGAACATTGATCGTCTTCATAATTTTAATTGGTGAGTTTATATCCGGCCCAGGTTGCCAGCAATCCGGTGAATACACTTATTGCTATATAAAATGCAAAGACCAGCCATCTATTGTCCGTCATCATTTGGACACCTTCGTAAGTGAAGGAAGAAAAAGTTGTAAAGCCTCCGCAAAAGCCGGTAACCAGCAGCAGTCTTCTCGACTCGTCGGTATGGCGCGAAAAATATCCCCATAGTAAACCGATGATCAGGCATCCGACTATATTGACAACAAAAGTGCCGTAGGGGAAACGGGCATTGAGTGAACGCTGGCAGAGGTAGCGAAGGATGCTGCCCACGCCGCCGCCTAATCCCACTAGTAAAATATTATTGAACATGTTTGGCAGAATCGGTTGGAAGAAAAGAATATTTAAGATCGACCAGCCATTGGCCATTAACGCGCACGATCCTGATCGAATCCCTTTTCTTTTTGTACGAGTTGGAATAATTTACGATGGTGGTGCTATCGTTCACCTTCCTGGAATCATAGGTGGTTATGGAAGCCTCCCGGTAATTTCTTCGTTCCTCCCTGTCTTCGTGCTGGTAGAAGTCTTCGAAGCTGTTTAGAATTTCGAGGTTTGACGAATCCTGCAACATGAAGCGGCGGGCATCATTCCATTTTCTGTCCAGCGCTGCGCGGATAAAATTGCGGGCGGCATCCATATCATTTTCAGATGTCGGCGGTGCATTTTTCTCGCCGTCGTTATTGCAAGAGATCAAAATGACCAGCAACAGGATTCCCTTCATCCATGTTTTCATGTAGCAAAGTAAGGGGATAAAGTTCAGAGTCCCGAGGCCCCTCAGCTTTACCGAGATGAGAAATACCGGCTAATTAAATAATTGAACCTGCCGAGCGCAGGGGCAAAAAAAAAGTGCCGAGAGGCACTTTAATATAATTAATGGACTGCTTAGTCGCGATCCCTGTCCCTATCGTAATAGCGACGTTCCTTTCTTTCTTTTTTCTCTGCTTCTTCCAGTTCTGCTTCCCTTTGTCCTTCCTTATCATAAGCTTTGAGAATGGCTTTCACCAGCTTGTGACGGACCACGTCTTCTTCATCCAGTTCAATATAGCCGATGCCATCTACGTTCTTCAGGATCCGGCTTGCTTTTGCGAGACCGCTTTTTTGATTGCGCGGAAGGTCAACCTGTGTAAGGTCGCCGGTGATGATGGCCTTTGCATTGGCACCAATGCGCGTCAAAAACATTTTCAACTGAAGGTCG